>NZ_JBJJBR010000007.1:0-131222 GCF_045449635.1 Sabulicella flocculans
CAAGGTGACCGGCGTGGCCGAGGCCGGGCAGCGCGTCATGTGCAGCGTCGCCCTGGCGCTGGAGGCGGCGGCGATGGGCGCCCACATGGTGCGCGTGCACGACGTCGCCGCCACGGTGCAGGCGCTGCGCATGGGCGCGGCCCTGCGCGCCGGGTGGCAGGAGGCGCCCGGCGCGTGACGCCGGGCCGCAGCCTGCCGGCCCGGCCGGATGGGAAGCGCGGCCCTCCCGGCCGCGGTCGGCGCCCTATCCGGTGATGCCGGCGCGGCGCGCCACCTCCGCCCAGGATTCCGTCTCCCGCCGCAGCCCGCCACCCCGGCCCCGCCGCGCCCGGCGCCGCCCCTGCCGCTGCCCCCGCCGCCGGTGCCGCCGCCGCCCGAGCCCGCCCAGCAGCCCGGCACCGGCCAGACGCCGCCCACCCGCAACCCGCAGGAGCGCTCGCAGTCGGTGCTGAACACGCTGGAGCGCCTGCGCGCCGCCCAGCAGCAATCCCAGCCGCCCACCGCGCGGCCCAACCCGGCCCCCGGCGCGCCGCAGCAGGGCGGCGGGGCGCCGCAGGGCACCGCCAGCCTGACGGCCGGCGAGCGCGCCGGCCTGGCCGACAAGATCAGCGAGTGCTGGAGCGTGGACGCCGGCGCGCCCGGCCTGAACCAGATCACGGTGGAGCTGCGGGTGGAGGTGGATGCCGGCGGCGTGGTGCGCGTGGTGCGCCCCAACGGCGCCGTGCCCGGCGACCCGCGCGCCCGCATGGTGTACGAGGCCGCGCGCCGCGCCCTGCTGGACCCGCGCTGCAACCCGCTGCCCTTGCCGCGCGAGCGTCTGGCCGCGCTGCGCGACGCCGTGTTCCGCTTCCGGCCGAGCGACCTGGGGCTGCGCTGAACCCTCCCTTGACCCCCGCCCCGGGGCAGCGCAGTTCCATGCCGACCAGATTTGCGGGAGCCGCCCCGACGTGACCGACCTTTCCCTCCGCCGCCGCCACCTGCTGGCCGCGGCCGGCATCCTCGCCGCGCCGCTGCCCGCGCTGGGGCAGGGCACCGTGATCGACATCACCCGCGCCCGCACCGACCCCATCCCCATCGCCATCCCCGACATGGCCGGCGGGGCGCTGGGGGCGCAGATCAGCCGCGTCATCGCCAACAACCTGCGCAGCAGCGGCCTGTTCCGCCCCGTCGAGCGCGCGGCCTTCATCCAGAACGCCGAGGCCGCGGCCGCCACCCCGCGCTTCCAGGACTGGCGCGTGATCGGCGCCACCGCCCTGGTCACCGGCCGCGTGGTGGAGAGCGGCGGCGCCTTCCGCGTCGAGTTCCGCCTGTGGGACGTGCTGCCCGAGCAGCAGGCGCTGGGCACCGCCTACAACACCACCCAGGCCAACTGGCGGCAGATCGCGCACATCATCTCCGACGACATCTACAAGCGGATGCTGGGCGAGGACGGCTACTTCAACACCCGCGTCGCCTACGTGAGCGAGACCGGCCCGCGCGACCGCCGGGTGCGCCGGCTGGCGCTGATGGACCAGGATGGCGAGAACCACCGCTTCCTCACCGACGGCCGCTTCCAGGCGCTGACGCCGCGCTTCCACCCCAACGCGCAGCAGATCGCCTTCATGTCCTATGAGCGCAACGAGCCGCGGGTGTACCTGTTCAATCTGCAGTCCGGCCACTCGGAGGTGCTGGGCTCCTTCGGCGGCATGACGCTGTCGCCGCGCTTCTCGCCCGATGGGCGCTCCGTGGTGCTGTCGGCCATGCGCGGGGGGGATGCGAACATCTACCTCGTGGACCTGGGCTCGCGGCGGGAACGCCAGCTCACCTCCGGCGGCGGGCTGGACGTCTCGCCCTGCTTCTCGCCCGATGGCGGGCAGATCGTGTTCAACTCCGACCGCGGCGGCGACCAGCAGCTCTACGTCATGGATGCCGGCGGCGGCGGGGCGCGGCGCATCTCCTTCGGCAACGGGCGCTACGCCACGCCGGTGTGGTCGCCGCGCGGCGACCTCATCGCCTTCACGCGCATCGCCCGCGGGCAGTTCGCCATCGGCGTGATGCGCCCCGACGGCTCGGGCGAGCGCATCCTCAGCGAGGGCTGGTCCATGGAGGCGCCGACCTTCGCCCCCAATGGCCGCGTGCTGATGTTCCACCGCGAAAGCCAGGCGCGCGGCGCGCGGGGCGAGGGCTACTCCGCCCGCCTCGCCTCCATCGACATCGCGGGGTTCAACGAGCGCCCGATCCCCACGCCGACCGACGCAACCGACCCCAGCTGGTCCTCGTTGCTCGGCTGACCAGCCTTGCGCGGGGCGGGAAGCTGCGGCCTTGAATCCGGCCACGCGCGGGGCTACCCATCCACGCAAGCTTTTGTTGCAACGCACCATGGGCGGGCGCCCGGCGCCCGTCCGCTGAGGAGAGAACCCCCGATGGCCGCCACCAAGCCCCTGCTCGCCGCGCTGATGGCCGCGGGCCTGCTCGCCGCCTGCTCCAACTCGGACGAGAACGCGGCCGCCACCGGCGCCGGCGGCGCCAGCCAGGCCAGCGGCGGTGCGATCCGCCCCGGCTCGCAGGAGGATCTGGTGGCGAACGTGGGCGACCGGGTGTTCTTCGACACCGACCGCTCCTCCATCCGCGGCGACCAGCGCCCGGTGCTGGAGCGCCAGGCGCGCTGGATGCAGACCAACGCCCAGGTGCAGGTGATGGTGGAGGGCCACGCCGACGAGCGCGGCACCCGCGAGTACAACCTGGCCCTGGGCCAGCGCCGCGCCAACGCCGCGCGCGACATTCTGGTGGCCTCCGGCGTCTCGGGCGCGCGCATCCAGACCATCTCCTACGGCAAGGACCGCCCGGACGCGCTGGGCTCCTCCGAGGACGCCTGGGCGCGCAACCGCCGCGCCGTCACCGCGGTGCGCTGAGGCGCCCCGCGACACCGCTTCGCGCTTCCGCGGGGGCTTCCTGATGGTTCCTTCTCCTCGACCTTCCGGCCCATCCCTGCGCGGCGCGGCCGCGACGGGCCTGCTGCTGGCGGCGCTGCTGCTGCCCGGCGCGGCCCGCGCGCAGATGGAGACGCGCGAGGGCATCGCGCTGCAGAACCAGATCCTCCAGCTGCGGCAGGAGATGGAGCAGATGCGCCGCGGCGGCGGCCCCGTCGCGCCGCCCGTCGCCTCCCGCGGGGGCGGCGGCGGCGAGCTGACCGGCCAGCTGCTGGAGCGCGTGCAGCGCCTGGAGGAGGAGGTGAGCCGCCAGCGCGGCCGCGCCGACGTGCTGGAGAACCAGAACGCCCGCCTGCGCGCCGAGCTGGAGAAGCTGCAAGGCGACATCGAGTTCCGCCTGTCGCGCGCCGAGGGCGGCACCCCGCCCCGCGGCGGCGCCGCCACCGCCGCGCCGCCGGCCGGCCCGCCCACCACCAGCACCGGCGCCCCGCCCCCCCGCACCCCCGAGCTGGCGCTGCGCGAGGGCCAGGCCGCCCTGGCCCGGCGCGACTACGCCGCCGCCGAGGCCGCGGCGCGCGAGGCGATCGGCACGCGCGGCGGCGCCGGCAACGTCAACGCGCAGCTGCTGCTGGGCGACGCGCTGGCTGGCCGGCGCGACTTCGGCAACGCCGCCATCGCCTACAACGAGGCCTACACCCGCGCCCGCACCGGCCCCCGCGCGCCGGAGGCGATGACCGGGCTGGCCGGGGCCTTCCTGGGCCTGAACAGCCGCCGCGAGGCCTGCGAGACGCTGGGCGAGCTGCGCTCCCAATTCCCCCGCCTGTCCGGCCCGGTGGCCGAGCGCGCCGAGGCGCTGCGCCGGCAGGGCCGCTGCGGCTGACCCCGCTCGGCGCGGCGGAGTTTGCGGCGCTGATGGCGCCGCTGGGGCCCTTCGGCCCCGCCCTGATGGTGGGCTGCTCCGGCGGCCCCGATTCGCTGGCGCTGATGTGGCTGGCGCATGGCTGGGCGCCGGGCCGGGTGACGGCCCTGGTGTGCGACCACGGGCTGCGCGCGGAATCCGCCGCCGAGGCCGCGGCGACCGTGGCGCAGCTTGCCGCGCGCGGCATCCCGGCGCGGCTGCTGCCGCTGGGGCTGGCGCCCGGCCCGCGCACCCAGGAACGCGCCCGCGCCGCCCGCCGCGCCGCCCTTCTGGGCGCCTGCGCCGCCGCCGGCGCCCTGCACCTGCTGCTGGCCCATCACGCCGAGGACCAGGCCGAGACCATCCTGATGCGCGCCCTGGCCGGCAGCGGCGCCATCGGCCTGGGTGGCATGTCCGCCCTGATCCCGGCGGCGGAGGCGCTGGTGCTGCGCCCGCTGCTGGGCGTGCCGCGCGCCCGGCTGCGCGCCACCTGCGCCGCCGCCGGGCTGCGCTGGCTGGACGACCCAGCCAACGCCGACCGGCGCTTCCTGCGCGCCCGGCTGCGCCAGGCCCCGCCGCGGCTGGACGCCGCCCCCTTCGCCCGGCGCCGCCAGCGGCTGGAAGCCGCGCTGGCCGAGCGGCTGGCGGCAGCGGCCGCCTTGGAAGCGGACGGCACCGCGTGGCTGGACCTCGCGGCGCTGGGCGCGGATGCGCTGGCGCGGCTGGCGCTGGGCCGCCTGGTGCGGGCGGTGGGGGGCGGGCGCCACCCGCCGGCGCCCGCCGCCGTCGCGGCGCTGCTGGCGCGCGGCCATGGCAGCCTGGGCGGGGCGGTGCTGCGCCGCGACGGCCGGCTGCGGCCGGAGGCGCGGATTGCGCCGGGCGCGCGGGCTTCCCATCTGAAGGGCCTGGGCCCGGCATCCGGGCCGCTGACGCTTTGTTTCGTTCCGCCGCTTCCCCCGTGCCAAAGCGCGGCGGACACCCTATCTTCATCTCATGCCGGCAGGATGGCCGGGAAAGAGGGACGCGCGACGTGAGCAATTTCGGCCGCAACCTGGCCCTGTGGGTGATCGTGGCGCTGCTGCTGGTGGCGCTGTTCAACCTGTTCCAGCCCGCGGGGCAGGGCGGGCGCGCCTCCATGCAGGTGGCCTACAGCGACTTCCTGAACGAGGTGAACGCGGGCCACGTGCGCGACGTGGTGATCCAGGGGCGCACCGTCTCCGGCCAGCTGGCCGATGGCCGCTCCTTCTCCACCTTCACGCCGGAGGACCCATCGCTGGTGGGCCGCCTGACGGAGAAGGGCATCCGCGTGGTGGCGCGGCCGGAGGAGAGCGAGGTCAACCCGCTGTTCCAGATCCTCATCTCCTGGTTCCCCATGCTGCTGCTGATCGGCGTGTGGATCTTCTTCATGCGCCAGATGCAGGGCGGCGGCGGCCGGGCCATGGGCTTCGGCAAGAGCCGCGCCAAGCTGCTGACGGAGAAGCACGGCCGCGTCACCTTCGAGGACGTGGCCGGCATCGACGAGGCCAAGCAGGAGCTGGAGGAGATTGTGGACTTCCTGCGCGACCCGCAGAAGTTCCAGCGCCTGGGCGGCAAGATCCCCAAGGGCGTGCTGCTGGTGGGCCCGCCGGGCACCGGCAAGACGCTGCTGGCGCGCTCCATCGCGGGCGAGGCCAACGTGCCCTTCTTCACCATCTCCGGCTCCGACTTCGTGGAGATGTTCGTGGGCGTCGGCGCCTCGCGCGTGCGCGACATGTTCGAGCAGGGCAAGAAGAACGCCCCCTGCCTGATCTTCATCGACGAGATCGACGCGGTGGGCCGCCACCGCGGCGCCGGGCTGGGCGGCGGCAATGACGAGCGCGAGCAGACGCTGAACCAGATGCTGGTGGAGATGGACGGCTTCGAGTCCAACGAGGGCGTCATCATCATCGCCGCCACCAACCGGCCCGACGTGCTGGACCCCGCGCTGCTGCGCCCCGGCCGCTTCGACCGGCAGGTGGTGGTGCCCAACCCCGACGTGGTGGGCCGCGAGAAGATCCTGCGCGTCCACATGCGCAAGGTTCCGCTGGCCTCCGACGTGGACCCCAAGACCATCGCCCGCGGCACCCCCGGCTTCTCGGGCGCCGACCTCGCCAACCTGGTGAACGAGGCCGCGCTGCTGGCCGCGCGCTCCGGCCGGCGCACCGTGGGCATGGCGGAGTTCGAGGCCGCCAAGGACAAGGTGATGATGGGCGCCGAGCGCCGCTCCCTGGTGATGAGCGACGACGAGAAGCGCATGACCGCCTACCACGAGGCCGGCCACGCCCTGGTCGCCATGAAGGAGGAGGAGTGCGACCCGGTTCACAAGGCCACCATCATCCCGCGCGGGCGCGCGCTGGGCCTGGTGATGAGCCTGCCGGCCGGCGACCGCTACTCCAAGCACAAGTCCAAGATGCACGCCGAGCTGGCGATGGCGATGGGCGGCCGCGTGGCCGAGGAGATTGTCTTCGGCTCCGACAAGGTGAGCAACGGCGCCTCGGGCGACATCAAGATGGCCACCAACCAGGCCCGCATGATGGTCACCGAATGGGGCATGAGCGACAAGCTGGGCATGGTCGCCTATGGCGAGAACAGCCAGGAGGTCTTCCTGGGCCATTCCGTCACCCAGTCCAAGAACCTGTCGGAGGAGACGGCCCGCCTGATCGACGCCGAGATCCGCGGCATCATCGACGGCGCCTATTCCCGCGCCAAGCGCATCCTCACGGAGAACCGGGAGGAGCTGGAGCGGCTGGCCAAGGGCCTGCTGGAGTACGAGACCCTGAGCGGCGACGAGATCCGCCAGGTGCTGCGGGGCGAGCCGGTGGTGCGCAACCGCCCGGACGAGCCGGCGAATGCCGGCCGCGGTTCGGTGCCCAGCAGCGGGCGCAACCCCCGGCCCGATGCGGGGGGATACAGCCCGCAGCCGGCGGGCTAACAGGAAAGGCGCCGCGAGGCGCCTTTTTTGTTGGGGGAAGCCCATGGAGTTCCTGGAGCCGCTGGGCCTGCTGCACGGCCCCGCCGCCCTCGCCGCCATCCGCGACGGCCGCGCCGCGCCGTTGCAGGGCGGCGCGGCCGCCTTCACCCTGCTGCGCGGCGAGGACGGCGCCTGGCGCCCGCTGGAGGACGCCCCGCCCGCCCTGACCCGCGCCCCGCCGCCCTTCGCCGGCCTGGTGCCGCCGCGCGCGCGCCCGCTGGTCATGGGCATCGTCAACTGCACCCCCGACAGCTTCAGCGGCGACGGGCTGGGCGCCGGCCACGCGGCCGCCATCGCCCGCGGCCTGCGCCTGCTGGAGGAGGGCGCCGACATCCTCGACATCGGCGGCGAGAGCACCCGCCCCGGCTCGGAGCCGGTGCCGGCGGAGGAGGAGATCGCCCGAATCCTGCCCGTGGTGCGGGAACTGGCGAAGTCCGGCCCGGTCAGCCTCGACACCCGCAACGCCCGCACCATGGCGGCCGGGCTGGAGGCAGGGGCGGAAATCGTGAACGACGTCAGCGCCGCCCGCCACGACCGCGACACGGTCCGCCTGCTGGCGCAGGCGCGCTGCCCCGTCATCCTGATGCATGCGCGCACCGCCGACCCCCGCACCATGCAGCAGGGCATCCACTACGACGACGCGGCGCGGGAGGTGGCGCGCTGGCTGGAAGGCCGCGTCGCCAGTCTGGAGGCGCTGGGCGTCGCGCGCTCCCGCATCGCGGTGGACCCCGGCATCGGCTTCGGCAAGCGCGTGCAGGACAACCTGGACCTGGTGGCCCGCCTGCCCATCCTGGCCAACCTGGGCTGCGCGATCCTGGTGGGCGCCAGCCGCAAGGGCTTCGTCGGCAAGGTGACCGGCGTGGCCGAGGCCGGGCAGCGCGTCATGGGCAGCGTCGCCCTGGCGCTGGAGGCGGCGGCGATGGGCGCCCACATGGTGCGCGTGCACGACGTCGCCGCCACGGTGCAGGCGCTGCGCATGGGCGCGGCCCTGCGCGCCGGGTGGCAGGAGGCGCCCGGCGCGTGACGCCGGGCCGCAGCCTGCCGGCCCGGCCGGATGGGAAGCGCGGCCATCCCGGCCGCGGTCGGCGCCCTATCCGGTGATGCCGGCGCGGCGCGCCACCTCCGCCCAGGATTCCGTCTCCCGCCGCAGCCGCTCGCCCAGCGCCTCGGCGCTGGAGGGGGCAAGGATGGCGCCGGCCTCCAGCGCGCGGGCGGCCAGGGCGGCGTCCGACACCACGGCGTGCAGCGCCTCCGACAGGCGCCGCGCCACCGGCTCCGGCACGCCGCGCGGGGCGAAGAGGGAGAACCAGACATTCAGCGGCAACCCGCCGAAGCCCTGCTCGCTGGCGGCGGGGATGTCGGGCAGGCCGGGGTGGCGCCGGTCGCTGGTGACGCACAGCGCCCGCAGCCGGCCGTCGCGCACCAGCGGCACCAGGGGCGGCGGCGAGTTGGTGTAGAACTGCACCCGCCCGGCGATGAGGTCGCGCATCGTCTCGCCGGTGCCGCGATAGGGGATGTGCAGCAGGTCCATCCCCGTGCGCAGCTTCAGGTACTCGGCCGAGAGGTGGTGCATGGAGCCGTTGCCGGCCGAGGCATAGGCCAGCTCGCCCGGCCGCGCCTTCGCCTGCGCCACGAATTCCGGCAGGGTGGCGGCCGGGACGGTGGGGTGCACGACGACAAGCTGCGGCGTGTCGGAGATCAGGCCCAGCGGCACGAAGTCGCGCATCGGCACGATGGCGCCCAGCCCGCCCACCGCCGCGCGCCCGGCCACCGTGCCGGCATAGCCGCACAGCAGCGTGGTGCCGTCGGCGCGGGCCGAGAGCACGGCCTGCAGCCCCACCACATCATTGCCGCCGGGCCGGTTCTCCACCACCACGGTGGCGCCGATCAGCCGGCCCAGCGGCTCGGCCACCAGGCGGGCGTTGAAGTCGGTGCCGCCGCCGGCGGGCGAGGGCACGATGATCGTCACCGGCCGGTCCTGCGCCAGGGCAGGGGTGGCCAGGGAGGCGAGCAGAAGGCTGCGGCGTCGCATCAGGGCATCCTCGCTGAGATTCCACCATCCACCAGCAATTCCGTGCCGGTGATGTGCCTGGCCTCGCCGCTGGCGAGGAACAGCACGGCATGGGCCACGTCCCAGCCATCGCCCATCTTCCCCATCGGCACCTGGGCGTCGCGCTTGGCGATCAGCGCCGCGGCGTCATTGGCGCCGAGCTGGCGGACCAGGCGGTGCTCGACCAGCGGCGTGTGCATCAGCCCGGGGATGACGGTGTTGCAGCGCACCCCGGCCCGCGCATGCTCCATCGCCACCGACTTCGACAGCGCGATGACCCCGTGCTTGGAGGCGCTGTAGGCGACGTGCGGCCGGTCCTCGCTCATCCGCAGGCAGGCGATGCTGGCGAGGTTGACGATGGCGCTGGGCGCGCGGGCCAGCAGGTGCGGCAGGGCGTGCTTGCAGCCCAGGAACACCGAGCGCAGGTTCATGTCCATCTGCGCGTCCCACGCCTCCTCGGGCATGGAGGCGGCGCCGCCGGGAGCCGAGCCGCCGACATTGTTGACCAGGATGTCCAGCCCGCCGAAGCGCGCCACGCAGGCTTCCACCGCCTCGCGAACCTCGTCGCTGCGGGTCACGTCGCAGGCATGGGCCTGGGCCTCGTGGCCCTCGCCGGTGATGATGGCGACCGTCTCGGCCACGGCGGCGGGGTTGATGTCGAGGCAGAAGACGCGGGCGCCCTGGCGGGCCAGCAGCACCGCCGTTGCCTTGCCATTGCCCCAGCCGGGGCCGACCGAGCCGGCCCCGGTGACGAGCGCCACCTTGCCGTCGAGCCTGAGCATCGCCGTTCCCTCCACCCTTTGCGCCATCCTGCGCCGCGGGCGGGGGGCGTCAAGTCACGGCGGCGGCTCGGCGCCCACCTGCTGCGTGATGCGCGCGTAGTGCTGCGGCCGGCGGTGGGAGGCGAAGTGGAACATCTTCTCCTTGCCCTGGCGGCAGAGGTCGAGGTCGCATTCGGCCAGGATCACCTCGTCCTCCAGCGTGCGCGCCTGCGCGGCGACCACCCCGTTGGGGTCCACGATGACCGAGCCGCCGATCAGCCCCGCCCCGTCCTCCAGGCCCGCCTTGGCCACGCTCACCGCCCAGGTGGCGTTCATGTAGGCATTGGCCTGCACCGCCAGGGTGGAGTGGAAGGTGCGCAGGGCCTCGTTCTCCGTCGTGCCGCCATTGGGGTCGTAGGCGGCGGAGTTGTAGCCCATCAGCATCAGCTCCACCCCTTGCAGGCCATAGCAGCGCCACGCCTCGGGCCAGCGGCGGTCGTTGCAGACCAGCATGCCCATCACCGCGCGGTGCCACTCGGCGGGGCCGCGGAAGGCGGGGAAGCCGAGGTCGCCGTAGTCGAAGTAGCGCTTCTCCAGCTGGTGGAAGCGATCGCCCGCACGCGGCTCGACCGAGCCGGGCAGGTGGACCTTGCGGTAGGTGCCCAGCACGGCGCCATCGGGGCCGACGGTGATGGCGGTGTTGAAGCGCCGCCCCTCCGGCGTGAGTTCCGCGAAGCCGAGGTAGAAGCCGACGCGGAGTTCCCGCGCGCGGTCGAACAGCGCCTGGCAGCCGGGGTTGGGCATGGCGCGCTCGAAGAAGGCGTCGCGCTCGGCATCGGAGAGCAGCCAGCGCGGGAAGAAGGTGGTCAGCGCCAGTTCGGGGAAGACGACGAGCTGCGCGCCGGAGCGCGCCGCCTGCTCCAGCAGGGCGATCAGGCGGTCCAACGTGTGGGCGCGGGTGTCGGCGCGCTGGATGGGGCCGGTCTGGGCGCCGGCCAGCGTCAGCACGCGCGCCATCAGCCCAGGAACCCCTCGCGGTGCTGGCGCGGCACGAAGCGCCCGGTGCCGGGCGTCGCCAGCACCTGCGCCCCATCCCACACGCAGTCGCCGCGCAGGAAGGTGGCGGCCACGCGCGCCGTCATCGCCATGCCGTCATAGGGCGACCAGCGCGCATCCTCGCGGTCCTGGATGGCGGTGGCGTCGAAGGCGAAGCTGCCGCGCTGCATCACGCACAGGTCGGCATCGGCGCCCACCCGGATGGCACCCTTCTTCGGGAACAGGCCGTGGAAGCGCGCCGGGCGCTCGGCGCAGAGGCTCGCCATCGTCTCCACCGGCAGGCCGCGCTGCTCCAGCAGGGTGAACATCAGCGGCGCGAAGCTCTGCATGCCCGTCAGCCCGGCGCCGACGGCGAAGATGTCGCCCGCGTATTCCTTGCGCGGCCGGGGCCAGGGCGCATGGTCGGTGGAGACATAGGCCACGCTGCCGGCGCGCACCGCGCCCCACATGCGCTCCACCTCCGCGGCGGTGCGGAAGGGCGGGTTGCACTTGCCGAAGCCCTGCAGGCGGACGAGGTCCTCCTCCGTCATGCACAGGTACTGGATGCAGGCCTCGCCGGTGGTGCGCGCGCCCATGGCGCGGAACATCGCCGCCAGCTCGAAGCCGCGCGCCAGCGAGGAATGGGCGATGTGGACGTGGCAGCCCGTCTCCAGCGCCATCTCGAAGATTTCCAGGTCCGCCATGCTCTCGGTGATCGGCGGGCGGGTGCGGGCGTGCATGATCGGGTGCGTCTCGCCCGCCGCCTTGGCCTGGGCGGTGAGGCGCTCCACCAGCTCCTGGTCCTCGTTGTGGATGGCGACCATGAGGTTGGAGGGCGCGATGGCGGCGAAGGCGCGCAGCATGGTCGGGTGGTCGATGCGCGGGAAGCGCACGGCGTCGTATTCGTAGGTGGAGAGCTTGAAGGAGCACACCCCGCCCTCGATGAGGCCGGCGATGTCCTCCGTGTTCCCATCCTTCCGGATGGTGCCGTAGAGCGCCATGTCCACGTGGCTCAGCCGCTCCACGTGCTCGATCTTGTCGGCGAGGATGGCGGCATCCGTCACCGGGCGCGGCACGTCATAGGGCATGTCCACGCAGGTGGTGACGCCCCCGGCGGCGGCGGAGCGCGAGGCGCCCTCGATGCCCGGCCAGCCGGTGGAGCTGGAGGTGTGCATGTGCCCGTCCACCAGGCCAGGGAACACCAGCATGCCCCGGTGGTCGGCCACCTCCCGCCCCGCGGGCGGCGCGCCCTGGCCGATGGCGGCGATGCGCCCGCCGCGCGCCAGCAGCCAGCCATCCGCCAGCACGCCGTCCGGCAGCACCAGCTCGCCGCGGATCACCCGTTCGTCGTCCATCACCCCATCCCCGTCCCGAAGGCCAAATCCGCCGCCTCGCGCGCCAGCCGCGCGGCGTCCGTCTCGCGTTCCGTGTTCCAGGCCAGCGCCACGCCCACCGCGGTCACCCGCCCCGCCAGCTCGCGGAAGGCGACGCCGGGCGGGCGCAGCTGCGCGATGCCGGAGGACACCAGCGCCACCCCGAAGCCCGCCGCCACGAAGGCCAGCTGCGCCATGGCGGAACCGGCCTCGCGCATCGCGCGGGGCTCGAACCCCGCGTCGCGGCAGGCCTGCACCTGGCGGTCGAAATAGGCCGGCGAGATGGAGCGCGGCAGCGCCACCAGCGGCTCCTCCGCCAGCTTCGCCAGCTCCAGCGCGCCGTCGCCGGCGGCCAGCCGGTGCCCCTCGGGCAGGGCGGCCAGCAGCCGGTCGGCGCCCAGCGGCTGCACGCCGAAGGGCGGGTGCGCGGCGTCCAGCCGCACCAGGGCGAAGTCCACCTCGCCCCTTCGCAGGGCTTCCAGGCTGTCGGTGGTGTCCATCTCCTGCACGCCCAGCGCGGCGTCGGGGCGCAGGGCGCGCAGGGCACGGGCCAGAGGCGGCAGGAAGCCGAACAGGGCGGAGGTGACGCAGGCCATCGCCATCGGCGCGTGGCGGCCGGCGCGCAGCTCCAACGCCAGGGCCTCGGCGCGCTTCGCGTCCTCCACGATGCGCCGCAGGATGGGGATCAGCGCCTCGCCCTCGCGCGTCGGGCGGGTGCCGCCGCGGCCGCGCTCCAGCAGGCGCACGCCCAGCTCGGCCTCCAGCGCCTGGATCTGCGCCGTCAGCGGCGGCTGCGACAGGCCCAGCCGCGCGGCGGCACGGCCGAAATGCCCTTCCTCCGCCACCGCGAGGAAGTGGCCCATCCGGCGCAGCGAGCGGAAATCCACCATGGCGCGTATCATGCGATACGAAACCGCTATGGAAAACCCGGCGGCTTCGGAATGGACGAAGCGGCGAAGCGGGCCGAAAAAGGCCCATCATCCGAAGCGGGAGAGGATAGCCCCATGCAGATGCACGACGTGAAGGTCCACCCCTCGAAGGCGCTGCTGAAGCGCGAGGACCAGCTGGCCTGGAAGATGGCCGGCGTCGCCACCGACAAGGTGGCGGTGCCGCGCGAGGTGACGGAGATGATCATCAACCGGATCATCGACAACGCCTCCGTCGCCATCGCCTCGGTCAACCGCCGCCCGGTCGTCTCGGCGCGCGGCATGGCGCTGGGCCACGGCAAGAAGGCGGGCGGCGCCACGGTGTTCGGCCTGCCCTCCGGCACCACCGTCTCGCCCGAATGGGCGGCCTGGGCCAACGGCACCGCGGTGCGCGAGCTGGACTACCACGACACCTTCCTGGCGGCCGACTACTCCCACCCCGGCGACAACATCCCGCCCATCCTGGCGGTCGGCCAGGCGATGGGGCGCTCGGGCAAGGACCTGATCCGCGGCATCGCCACGGGGTATGAGCTGCACATCAACCTGGTGCGCGCCATCTGCCTGCACGAGCACAAGGTGGACCACATCGCCCACCTCTGCCCCGCCGCGGCGGCCGGCATCGGCACCCTGCTGGGGCTGAAGCAGGAGGTGGTGTTCCAGTCCATCCAGCAGGCGCTGCACACCTCCGTCTCCTTCCGCCAGTCCCGCAAGGGCGAGATCTCCTCCTGGAAGGCCTACGCCCCGGCCCATGCCGGCAAGCTGGCCATCGAGGCGGTGGACCGCTGCATGCGCGGCGAGGGCGCGCCGAGCCCGATCTACGAGGGCGAGGACAGCGTGATCGCCTGGGTGCTGTCGGGCCGCACCCAGGCCGACAGCCAGGGCCGCAAGACCGTCTACGACCCCACCTACTACCAGGTGCCGCTGCCCGGCCCCGGCGAGGCCAAGCGCGCCATCCTGGACAGCTACACCAAGGAGCACTCGGCGGAGTACCAGTCCCAGGCGCTGATCGACCTCGCCTTCCGCATGAAGGAGCAGGTCACCGACTTCGAGGCGATCGAGAAGATCACCATCCACACCAGCCACCACACCCACTACGTGATCGGCACCGGCGCCAACGACCCGCAGAAGATGGACCCCAAGGCCAGCCGCGAGACGCTGGACCACTCCATCATGTACATCTTCGCCGTCGCCCTGCAGGACGGGCGCTGGCACCACGTGGACAGCTACGCCCCCAAGCGCGCCCAGCGCGCCGACACGGTGCGCCTGTGGCACAAGATCGAGACGCGCGAGGACCCGGCCTGGACGGAGAAGTACCACTCCCGCGACCCGGAGACGCTGAGCTTCGGCGGCCGGGTGGAGATCCTGATGAAGGACGGCAGCACCATCGTGGACGAGCTGGGCGTGGCCAATGCCCACCCGCGCGGCGCCCGCCCCTTCGCGCGGGAGCAGTACATCGGCAAGTTCCGCATGCTGACCGACGGCCTCATCTCCGCCCGCGAGAGCGCGCGCTTCCTGGCCGACGTGCAGGACCTGGCGCGCATCCCGGCCGGCGAGCTGGCGGTGCTGAACGTGGCGATGCCGCGCGGCGCCCTGGCCGAGAGCAAGCCGGGCATCTTCTGAGGCCCCGGCCGGGGGCGATCCGCCCTTGGCGGTGGATCGTCCCCGAAGCCGCAAAGGCCGGGCGCCCGCCGCGCCCGGCCCGACCCCCACGAGGAGAGGAAAGCCGATGAGCGAACAGATCGAGGTCCGCAAGGGCCTGGTCGGCGTCTATGCCGACGAGTCCACCATCTCCAAGGTGATGCCCGAAACCAACTCGCTGACCTATCGCGGCTACGCCGTGCAGGATCTGTGCGAGGAGGCCAGCTTCGACGAGACCGCCTTCCTGCTGTGGAACGGCGAGCTGCCGACGAAGGCGCAGCTTTCCGCCTTCCAGGCCGAGGAGAAGGCCAACCGCGCGCTGAGCCCGGCCCTGCTGCGGGTGCTGCGGGAGTTCCCGCGCGACGCCCACCCGATGGACGCCATCCGCACCGCCGTGTCCTTCATGGGCATGGAGGACCCGGACACCGCCGACGTGGGCGAGGCGGCGCAGCGGCGCAAGGCGATGCGCCTGCTGGCGAAGATCCCCGTCGCCGTGGCCGCCGCGCACCGGCTGAGCAAGGGGCAGGAGCCCATCGCCCCCGACGCCTCGCTGCCCTTCTGCGAGAACTTCTTCCACATGGTGTTCGGCAAGGTGCCGCAGCCGGAGGTCATCAAGGCCTTCGACGTGAGCATGATCCTCTACGCCGAGCACACCTTCAACGCCTCCACCTTCACCGCGCGCACCATCACCTCCACCATGGCGGACATGCACGGCGCCATCACCGGCGGCATCGCAGCACTCAAGGGCCCGCTGCACGGCGGCGCCAACGAGGCGGTGATGCACATGCTCAAGGAGATCCCTTCGCCCGAGGCGGCGGCGGAGTGGCTGGAAGGCAAGTTCGACCACAAGGCGCTGGTGATGGGCTTCGGCCACCGCGTCTACAAGAACGGCGACTCCCGCGTGCCCACCATGAAGAAGTACGCCGAGGTGATGGCCCGCGTGGTGGGCGACGAGCGCTGGATGCGCACCTCCGCCGTGCTGGCGGACATCATGCTCACGCGCAAGAACATCCACCCGAACCTCGATTTCCCGGCCGGGCCCGCCTACTACCTGATGGGCTTCGACATCCCGCTGTTCACGCCGATCTTCGTGTGCTCGCGCATCACCGGCTGGGCGGCGCACGTGATCGAGCAGGGCAAGGACAACCGGCTGATCCGCCCGCTCTCGCTCTACACCGGCGTCGAGCAGCGCAAGGTGACTCCCCTCGCGCAGCGCGGCTGATTCAGCGTCGCGTCACGCAGGCCGCGCGAGGTGACTCGCGCGGCCTTTTTGATTCACGCGCGACGAAAATGCGCGCGTGGATGCAGAATGTGTTTGACACGCAACTCGCCGATTCAGATAGCGTTCCGCGTGTGCGCAGCGCACGTCGATTCGTCCAGCAACACGCGGCAGCGCGAAGGTGGACGACGAAGCGTCGAGGCGAACGCGCAGCAGGAAGGACGATCCTTGCCTCTCGGACCGGATCACGCATCGCGACGGACCACGCGGCTGGCGGAACGCCGCCGCGCTCGACGTGCGGGCGCTCCTTCCACCCATCCCCTCACCACCCGACGCGGCCCCGCGCCGCACACCACGCGCGCGACGCGCGCCAGGGAGACCCAGTGATGACCGACACCACCGAGACCGCGCCGCGCGCCATGGCGATGGCGATGAGCACCACGCGCCGCACCAGCACGGCGAAGAAGCCCGCCGCCACCTCCGCGCGCAGCCGCGTCGCCGGCGGCGCCAAGAAGGCGGCGCCCGCGAAGAAGGCCGCGCCGGCCAAGAAGGCGGCGCCCGCGAAGAAGGCGGCGCCGGCCAAGAAGGCGACCACCGCACGCAAGGCCGCGCCCGCGAAGAAGGCGGCGCCCGCGAAGAAGGCGAGCACCGCGCGCAAGGCCGCGCCGGCAAAGAAGGCCGCGCCCGCCAAGAAGGCCGCGCCGAAGAAGGCCGCCGCCGCCAAGAAGCCGGCCGCCCGCAAGGCCGCCGCGCCCGCGAAGAAGGCCGCGCCGAAGAAGGCCGCCGCCGCCAAGAAGCCGACTGCCCGCAAGGCCGCCGCGCCCGCGAAGAAGGCCGCGCCCGCCCGCAAGGCCGCCGCGCCGAAGAAGGACCCGGCGCTGGTCGAGCGCGCGAAGAAGGCGGCCGCCACCCGCGCCGCCAAGAAGGCCGCCGCCGCGCAGGCTGCCGCCGCCCCCGCCGCTCCTGCCGCGGGCGAGACGCCGGCCACCTGAGCCACGCCGCGGCGTGAGCCCATCCGGGCGTCGCCCCCCGCAAAGGGGGCGGCGCCCTTTCCTTATCCGAAGGTGGCCAGCAGGTCGTCCACCTGCGCCGGGCTCAGCACCCGCGCCCCGGCGCCGCGCAGCATCAGCGCCAGCTTCGCCGCTTCCTCCAGCTCCTCCGCCGCCGCCACCGCGTCCGCCAGCGTCGCCGCGCTCACCACCGGGCCGTGGTTGGCCAGCAGCATCGCCCTGGCGCCCAGCGCCGCCGCGCGCACCGCGGGCTCCATCGCCGCGTCGCCGGGGCGGTGATACGGCACCACCGGCAGGCGCCGGCCCACGCGCATCACGAAATAGGGCGTCAGCGGCGGGATCGGCGCGTCCTCGCCCGGCGCGGCGAGGCAGGAGATGGCGGTGGCGCAGGTGGAGTGCAGGTGCACCACCGCCCCCGCCTCCGGCCGCGCCTCCAGCACGGCGCGGTGCAGGAACACCTCCTTGCTCGGCCGGTCGCCCGAGACGTGGTTCCACGCCGCGTCCAGCTTGCTCAGGCGCGCCGCCTCCAGCCGCCCCAGCGAGGAATTGGTGGGCGTCATCAGGAACCCGTCGGGCAGGCGCACGCAGATGTTGCCCGCGCTGCCCACGCTGTAGCCGCGCGCGAACAGCGAGGCGCCGAGCTCCACCAGCAGCGCGCGCTGCGCCGCCTCATCCATGCTCGAAGGCCCGCACGAACATGTCGCGGCCGCCGAAATTGCCGCTCTTGAGCGCCAGGCGCATGCCGCCCTGGGCGTCGGTCCAGCACCAGGGCACGCCGGGGTCGATCTCCGCGCCGATGCGCAAGGACCGCACGCCCAGCCGCTGCACCACCGCCCCGGAGGTCTCGCCGCCCGCCACCAGCAGGCGGCGCACGCCGCGCGCCACCAGTGCCTCGGCGATGCCGGCCATCGCCTCCTCCACCAGCGCCCCCGCCGCCTCGCGCCCCAGCCGCGCCTGCAAGGCCTGCACCCGCTCCGGCGCGGCGGAGCCGGCGATGACGACGGGCCGCGCGTCGGACAGCTTGTCCTCCATCCAGGCCGTTGCCTGCGCCACCAGCGCGGCGGCGTCCGGGGTGGCCAGCGCGTCCAGCTCCAGCGTCGGCACCTCGCCCCGCGCGAAGCCGAGCTGCCCGAGCGTGGCGCGCGAGCACGAGCCCGCCACCACCGCGCAGGCGCCGGCCGCGGCGGGCAGCGCACCGGCGTCCGCGCGCTCCTCCAGCAGGCCGGCGCGGCGGAAGTTCGCTGGCAGCCCCATGGCGATGCCGCTGCCGCCGGTGATGAGCGGGTGCTGCGCGCAGGCCGCGCCCAGCGCTACCAGGTGCGCGTCGGTCACCGCGTCGGCCACCACCAGCCGCTTGCCCCACTCGCTCAGCCTGGCCAGCTCGCGCCGGATGGCGGCCTCGCCCGCCTCCACCACCGCGAAGGGCAGCAGGCCGACGCTGCCGGCGCTCTGCCGCGCCAGCACGCGCACCAGGTTGGGGTCGGTCATCGGCGTCAGCGGGTGGTCCTGCATGCCGCTCTCGCTCAGCAGCGCCTGGCCGACGAACAGGTGGCCCTGGAACACCGTGCGGCCATTGGTGGGGAAGGCCGGGCAGGCGATGGCCACCGAGCCCTGGAGGCGGTCCAGCAGCGCCTCCGCCACCGGGCCGATGTTGCCGGCATCGGTGCTGTCGAAGGTGGAGCAGTACTTGTGCAGCACCTGCCGGGCGCCCGCGGCCAGCAACGCCTCGCAGGCCGCCAGCGACTGCGCCACCGCCTCGGCGGGGGGGATGGTGCGCGACTTCAGCGCCACCACCACCGCGTCGGCCTCCGGCAGCGGCCCGTCCGGCACGCCGATGACCTGCACGGTGCGCATCCCGTTGCGGACCAGCATGGAGGCGAGGTCGGTCGCGCCGGTGAAGTCGTCGGCGATGCAGCCCAGCAGAGGCATGGGACGGTTTTCCCCTTGAAGCGGCGGTGGTCACGGGCAACATGCCGCGCATGAGCGACCCCCGCCAGAGGCCCGTCCTGGACATGACGCCGGAGGGCGAGTTCCGCGACCCGCCGCGCCCGTCGCGGCTGGACCTGCTGCTGGCGCGCACCGGCGGCATCGCCGTGCTGGTGCTGCTGGCCACCGGCGGGCTGGTGCTGGCCGCGGTGGCGGTGTTCTTCGCCGCCCTGCTGCTGCCGGTGGTGGTGGCGGCCGGGGTGGTGGCCTTCGTCTCCTTGTGGTGGCGGGCGCGGCGGCTGCGCCGGCAGGGGCTGGACCCGCGGGTGTTCCGCGTCGTGGTGCGCCGCTGACGGGGCAGCTGCCCTTCGGCCTCGACCCTTCACGGACCTGGGAGGCGACGCGCACCGGCGAGCGGCGGGAGCTGCCGCCGGGCCCGCCGGAATGGCTTTCGCCGCGGCACCGCCTGGTGCTGGGGCTGTTCGCGCTGTCGCTGCTGCTGGTCGGCGCCCTGGCCGGGGCGGCGGCGGCCGCCTTCGCCGCCGGGGCGCGCGGGGCGGCGGCGGTGCTGGGGCTGCTGACGCTGCTGGCGGCGCCGACGCTGCTGCTGGGCCCCTTGCAGGACCGCTGGCGGCACCGGCGCGGCCGGGGTCAGCCGCGCTCGTAGAGCAGGCGGGCGCGGATGGTGTGGGGCAGGGCGCGCAGCTCGGCGATGATGGCCTCGGCCTCGCGCGTCGCGCCGGCATCCACCACCACGTAGCCGATCTCGCCATCCGTCTGCAGGTACTGGCCGGCGATGTTCACGCCGCGCTTGGCGAAGACCTGGTTCACGTTGCCCAGCACGCCGGGCGCGTTGCGGTGCACGTGCATGAAGCGCGTGCCGGTGGGGCGCGCCGGCAGCGCCACCTGCGGGAAGTTCACCGCGCCCACGGTGGAGCCGGTGTCGCTGTAGTCGGCCAGCTTGCGCGCCACCTCCTCGCCGATGCGCGACTGCGCCTCCTCCGTGCTGCCGCCGATGTGGGGCGTCAGGATGACGTTGGGGATGCCCTGCACGGGGGTGACGAAGGGGTCGCCGTTGCGCTTGGGCTCCTCGGGGAAGACGTCCAGCGCGGCGCCGGCCAGGTGGCCGGAGCGCAGGGCGGCGGCCAGCGCCTCCATGTCCACCAGGGTGCCGCGGGCGTTGTTCACCAGGAAGGCGCCGGGCTTCATGGCGGCGACCTGCGCGGCGCCGATCATGCCCTGGGTCTCGGGCGTCTCGGGCACGTGGAGCGTCACGATGTCGGACCAGGTCAGCAGCTCGTTCAGGGTGGCGCAGCGCGAGGCGTTGCCCAGCGGCAGCTTGGCCGAGTGGTCGTAGTAGAGCACCCGCATCCCGAAGGATTCCGCCAGCACCGAAAGCTGGGAGCCGATGTTGCCGTAGCCGACGATGCCCAGCGTGCGCCCGCGCACCTCGCGGTAGCCGTCGGCGCTCTTGTCCCAGCCGCCGGCATGGGCGGCGACCGACTTGGGGAAGATGCCGCGCAGCAGCATCACGATCTCGCCCAGCGTCAGCTCGGCCACGGAGCGCGTGTTGGAGAAGGGGGCGTTGAACACCGGGATGCCGCGGTCGCGCGCCGCGGCGAGGTCCACCTGGTTGGTGCCGATGCAGAAGCAGCCGATGCTCATCAGCCGGTCGGCGTGCTCCAGCGCCTCCGCCGTCACCTCGGTGCGGGAGCGGATGCCCAGCATGTGCACGCCCTTCAGCGCCTCGTGCAGGGCCGGGCCTTCCAGCGCCTTCTTCTCGCGGCTGACGTTGGTGTAGCCGTCCTCCGCCAGCAGGGCGGTGGCGGTCTCGCTCACATTCTCCAGCAGCAGGGTGCGGATGCGGTTCTTGGGCAGGGAGAGCTGGTCGGACATTCAGGAATTCGCCAGTTCGAGGAGGGCCTGCGCCAGCACCCGGGTGCCGGCGGCGAGCTGCGCGGAGGTGGAATGCTCCGCCGGGTGGTGGGAGACGCCGTTGCGGCAGGGCACGAACAGCATCCCGGTGGGGCAGAGCGGCACCATGAACTGCGCGTCGTGGAAGGCGCCCGACGGCATGCGGCGCGCGCGCAGCCCCTGGGCCTTGGCCGCGCGCTCGACGGCGGCCGGCACCTCGGGCTGGAACTCCACCGGCACGGCGTGGAAGCGCTCGGTCAGGGTGAAGCGGCAGGTCTTCAGCGCCGCCTGGATGACGCCGGCGATGGCGTTGCCGCGCGCCTGGAGCACCTCATTGTCCGGGTGGCGGAAATCAATGGTGAAGCGCACCCGGTCGGCCACGGTGTTGGAGGTGTTGGGAAACACCTCCATGGAGGCCACGGTGAAGCGCAGCACGTCCTCGGGGTCGTGCATCAGGGTGTTCAGGGCGGTGATGGCGCGCACGGCGTCCTGCATCGCGTCCTTGCGGATGCGCAGCGGCGAGGTGCCGGCATGGTCGGTGCGGCCCTGGATCTCCACCAGGAACCAGCGCGAGCCCTGGATGCCGGTGACGATGCCGATCTCGTCGCCCTCCATCTCCAGGATGGGGCCCTGCTCGATATGGGCTTCCAGGTAGGCGTGCGGGGCCGCGCCCTCCACCACGCCCAGCGGGCGGCGGGGCAGGTCGGCCTCGGCGGCGTGCTGCTCGCGCAGCGCATCCGCGACGGTGATGCCCTGCAGGTCGGTCACCGCATCCCAGGTGTCGGGCCTGGCGAAGCCGGCATAGGCCATGGAGCCCATGCAGCCGGGCGCGAAGCGGCCGCCTTCCTCGTTGGTCCAGGCCACCACCTCGATGGCGCGCTTGGTGCGGGCGCCGGACTCGCGGATGGCCTGCACGGCCTCCAGCCCCGCCATCACGCCCCAGATGCCGTCGAAGCGGCCGCCATTGGGCTGGCTGTCCATGTGGCTGCCGGTCAGCACGGGGGGCAGCGTGGCGTCCGTGCCCTCGTGGCGCAGGAACAGGTTGCCCAGCGCGTCCACGCTCACCGCCAGCCCGGCCTCGGCGGCGTAGGAGATGAGCAGGCGCCGCGCCTCGCGGTCCAGCGCGCTCAGGCAGGGGCGGTTCACGCCGGTGTGGCCGTCGGGGTCGGTGAAGGCGCCGATCGCCGCCATCGCCATCATGCGGTCCCAGTGGCGCGCCTCGCTGACGGCGGCGACGAGGTTGGGGGCGACGGTGTCGGGCATGGGGGGCCTCCTGCGATGGGGCGGTTGTGCGGCGCGGCCCGCCCGAAATCAATCCGCGCCGCGCGCATGCTGCCCATCGGCCGGGCAGGCGGGCCGTTGCGCAGGCAGATCGGGGGCGTTGCGAAGCTTGCGGGCGGGGCGGCGCGGCGGCAGTTTGCGCCCCAGCACACCGGGAACCACGCATGGGCCGCCTGTCCACCCACGTCCTCGACACCGCCGCCGGCACGCCCGGCGCCGGCATGGAATACGCCCTGTTCCGGCTGGACGGCGCGGCGCGGGTGCTCGTCACGCAGGGCCGCACCAACGCCGATGGCCGCACCGACGCCCCGCTGCTGGCCGGCGACGCCTTCCGCGGCGGCCGCTACGAACTGGTCTTCCAGGCCGCGGCCTACTTCCGCGCGCGCGGCGTCCCGCTGGCCGAGCCGCCCTTCCTGGACGCCGTGACCCTGGCCTTCGGCATGGCCGAGGAGGGGCACTACCACGTGCCGCTGCTGGTCTCCCCCTTCTCCTTCACCACCTACCGCGGGAGCTGACGCGCCCATGGACGCCGCCTACTTGTGGGAATGGGCCAGCCTGCTGCTGCGCTGGCTGCACGTCATCACCGCCATCGCCTGGATCGGCGCGTCCTTCTACTTCATCGCGCTGGACAACAGCCTGGAGGCGCCGAAGGACGGAGACCCGCTGGTGCGCGGCGAGCAATGGTCGCTGCATGGCGGCGGCTTCTACTACAAGAAGAAGTTCAAGGGCGCGCCGCCGGCGATGCCCGCCACGCTGCACTGGTTCAAGTGGGAGGCCTACTGGACCTGGATCAGCGGCTTTGCCCTGTTCGCCCTGCTCTACTGGGGAAGGGCCGAGACCTACCTGATCGACCCCGAGGTCGCCGACATCAGCGTCTGGACCGCCGTGGCGGCCTCCATCGCCATCATCGTCGCCGGCTGGGTGGTCTATGACCAGCTCTGCAAGCGGCTGTGGGGACGCGAAGGTCTCATCACCGCGCTCGCCTTCCTCTGGGTCTCGGTGCTGGGCGTGGTGGCGACGCAACTGTTCAGCGGGCGCGGCGCCTTCCTGGTGATCGGCGTCACCATGGGCACCGCCATGGCCGCCAACGTCGCGCACGTCATCATCCCCGGCCAGCGCCGCATGGTGAAGGCCATCGAGGCCGGGCAGGAGCCCGACCCGAAGGACGGGCTGGCCGGCAAGCAGCGCTCCGTCCACAACACCTACGTCACCCTGCCGGTGCTGCTGATGATGCTCTCGCCGCACTACCCGATGCTGACGCAGGGGCGGTGGAACTGGGTGTCGCTGATCCTGCTCGTCGTCGCGGGCGCGCTGATCCGGCAGTTCTTCGTGCTGCGCCATTCGGGGCGCTCGAACTGGGCGCTGCCGGTGGGCGGCGCGGTGGCGCTGGGCGCGCTGGCCTGGCTGGTGGCCCCGCGGCCCGACCCGCGCTTCGCCGGGGTGGAGGCGCCGCCCTTCGCGGAGGTGCAGGCCATCGTCGCCGCCCGCTGCGCCACCTGCCACGCCGCCAACCCTTCCTTCGACGGAATCGGCGCCCCGCCCAAGGGCGTGGTGATGGAGACGGCGCAGCAGATCCGCCGCTGGGCCCAGCCGATGCGCCAGCAGGTGGCCAGCGAGGCGATGCCGCCCGGCAACCTGACCGACATCACCGACGAGGAGCGCGGCAAGATCCTCGCCTGGGTGGCCGGAGGCGCCCGGCTGGACTGAGCGCCCGCTCAGCCCCGGCTCCAGCCCTGGGCGCAGAAGGCGCCGCCCTGGAAGCGCTCCGCCACCGGGTCGTCGCTGCGCAGGTGGCCGACTTCGGCGCGGAACGCCTCCGCCGTGTCCCGCGGCGCCCAGCCCAGGCGCTGGCGATCATCGGCGCCCCAGAAGCTCGCCGGGTTGTCCGAGGCGCCCCAGACCCGCGCATAGCCCAGCTCCGGCGCGGCCAGCATCGCCTGGCACAGCCGCAGCAGGTCCGCCGCCGAGAGCCAGGTGGACAGCATCCGCGCGTCCACCGGCCGCGGGAAGCAGGAGCCGATGCGCACCACCAGGCTCTCCACCCCGTGCTTGTCCCAGTAGAGGCGGCCCATCAGCTCGCCATAGGCCTTGCTGAGCCCGTAGAAGCCGTCCGGGCGCAGCTCGCAGGCGGCGTCCAGGCGCGCGCTGCGCTCGTGGAAACCGATGGCGTGGTTGCTGGAGGCGAACAGCACCCGCGCGCCCGCGCGCCGCGCCGCCTCGTAGACGTGGAACAGGCCGGCGATGTTGGGCCCCAGCACTTCCTCGAACGGGCGCTCCACGCTGACGCCGCCGAAGTGCAGGATGGCCCGGCAGCCGGCCGCCAGCCGCGCCACCGCCGCGCCATCCGCCAGATCCGCCGCTTCGAAGCGGGCGCCCGGCGGCAGGGGGCCGGGGAAGGGGGCGATGTCCGTCAGCACCAGCGGCACCCCGGCCTCCGCCAGTCCCCGCGCCAGGCCGCGCCCCAGCGCCCCTGCCGCCCCGGTCAGCAGCACCGGCCGCGCCGCGTCCATCGCCATCCTCCCATCCTCCTCACCGCCGCCCGGGTTCCGCCGCGGGCCGCCAGCGCCCATCATCCGCCCGACCGAGCCCGGAGTCTGCCCCCGATGCGCCACGCCTTCCCCACGCTGAACGACGCCGCCCTGCTGCTGGAGCGCGGCGAGGCCACCGCCGCCGCCCTGGTGGAGGAGGCGCTGGCCCGCGCCGCCGAGGGCGAGGGGCCGCGCGCCTTCACCACCCTGCACGCCAAGTCGGCGCGGGATTGCGCCCTGGCGATGGACGCGCTGCGAAAGGCCGGCCGCGCCCCCTCGCGCTTCGCCGGCATCCCCGTCACGGTGAAGGACCTGTTCGACGAGGCCGGGCAGGTCACCCGCGCCGGCTCCAAGGCGCTGCGCGGCGATCCGGCGCGCCGCACCGCGCCGGCCGTGCAACGCCTGCTGCGCCAGGGCTTCGTGGTGCTGGGCCGCACCAACATGAGCGAGTTCGCCTTCAGCGGCCTGGGCGTGAACCCGCATTTCGGCACGCCGCTGAGCCCGTGGGACCGCGCGACCGGCCGCCTGCCCGGCGGCTCCTCCTCCGGCGCGGCGGTGGCGGCGGCGGATGGCATGGGCTTCGGCGGGCTGGGCACCGACACCGGCGGCTCCTGCCGCATCCCCGCCGCGCTGTGCGGCATCGTGGGCTTCAAGCCCACCGCCGCGCGGGTGCCGCTGGAGGGGGCCTATCCGCTCGCCGCCTCGCTCGATTCGGTCGGGCCGCTGGCGCGCTCCGTGCGCGATTGCCAGGTGCTGGACGCCTTCGCCTCCGGGCTGGAGGAAGCGCCGCCCCTCGTCCCGGCGGAACTCGCCGGGCTGCGGCTGGGCGTGCTGCACACGGTGGTGGAGGACGGGCTGGTGGGCGAGGTGGCGCGCCCCTACGCCCGCGCCCTGGCCCGGCTGGAGGCGGCCGGCGCCCGGCTGTTCGACCTGACGCTGCCGGCGCTGGAGCGCCTGCCCGGCATCAACGCCAAGGGCGGCCTGACCGCCGCCGAGGCCATGGCGCTGCACGCCGCCACCATCGAGGCGGCGGAAGCCGAGTACGACCCGCGCATCCTGGGCCGGATCCGCCGCGGCGCCGCCATCACCGCCGTGGAGTACCTGGAGGTCCAGCGCGCCCGGCGCGAGGTGCAGGCCGACTGCGCCGCCCGCATGGCGCCTTTCGACGCCGTCATCTGCCCCACCGTGCCCATCCCGCCCCCCGCCCTGGCCGAGGTGGAGGAGGAGGGCGAGTATGGCCGCCTGAACCTGCTGCTGCTGCGCAACACCGCCATCGCCAACTTCCTGGACATCTGCGCCATCTCGCTGCCCGTCCATGCGCCGGGCGAGGCGCCGGCGGGGCTGATGCTGATGGCCCCGGCGATGGCGGATGCCCGGCTGCTGGCCATCGCCGCCGGGGCGGAGGCGGCGCTGGGCTGACGCGCGCGCCGCGGCCTCAGGCCCACTGGCCGCGCAGGAAGCCCAGCGCCGGCAGCGGCGTCCAGCGGCGCGGCAGGTCGGAGCGGCGGATGGGCGCCACCGAGTAGCGCGGCACCTCCTGCCGGGTGCGGCGCAGGAAGTCCTCGTAGGCGCGGACCTCGCGCGCCCGCCAGTCCCGGTCCTCCAGCGCCTGGGCGTGGGAGCGGTAGACTTCCGCCACGCGGGTCTGCTTGCCCAGGTGGGCGAGCACGGCCCACAGCCGGTCCTCGTTGCCCTGCTTCACCAGCGTCAGCTCGGCCATGGGGAAAGAGAAGGTGACGCGGCGGCGGCGGGTCAAGCCCGGAATGAAGAAGGGCCGGGGGTCGCCCCCCGGCCCTCCCGCGTGCGCCGGGGCGCGCGGCGTCAGGCGATGCGCTCGCCGTGCTGGGTCACGTCCAGCCCCTCGCGCTCCTCCTCCTCGCTCACCCGCAGGCCGATGATGGCGTCCACCACCTTGAGGATGATGAAGGTGGCGATGGCGGTGAAGGCGAACACCGCGACGACCGCGTAGACCTGGATCAGCAGCTGGTCCAGCGAGCCCGCGTAGCCGTCCGGCGAGGCGGTGGTGGCCGAAAGCGGGCCGTAGGCGAACACGCCGGTCAGCAGCGCGCCCAGGATGCCGCAGACGCCGTGCACGCCGAAGGCGTCCAGGCTGTCGTCGTAGCCCAGCCAGTGCTTCAGCGCCGTGGCGCCCCAGAAGCCGGACAGGCCGGCGGCCACGCCGATGATCAGCGCCGGGCCGGGCAGCACGAAGCCCGCCGCCGGGGTGATGGCGACCAGCCCGGCCACCGCGCCGGAGATGGCGCCCAGCACGGAGGGCTTGCCCTTGGTCATCCACTCGGCGGCCAGCCAGGCCAGCACGGCGGCGGCGGCGGCGACCTGCGTCACCAGCATCGCCATGCCGGCGCGGCCGCCGGCGGCGCCGGCGGAACCGGCGTTGAAGCCGAACCAGCCCACCCACAGCAGCCCGGCGCCGATCACGGCGTAGGTCAGGTTGTAGGGCGCCATGTTGTCATGCCCGTAGCCCAGGCGCTTGCCCAGCACGAGGGCGGCGACCAGGCCGGCCACGCCGGCATTGATGTGCACCACCGTGCCGCCGGCGAAGTCCAGCGCGCCGAGCGCGAAGATCCAGCCATTCGGGTGCCACACCCAATGGGCCACCGGGGCGTAGACCAGCAGCGACCACAGCAGCGTGAAGGCCAGCATGGCGGAGAACTTCATGCGGTCGGCGAAGGCGCCGGTGATCAGCGCGGGGGTGATGATGGCGAAGGTCATCTGGAACATCAGGAAGACCGTCTCGGGGATGGTGAAGGCCACCGCCGCGTCGCCCGTGCCCAGGGTGAAGGGCTGGTCCCAGCGCTCGGCCACGCCGGCAAGCAGGAACTTCGACAGGTCGCCGATCCAGGCGTTGCCCTCGCCGAAGGCCAGCGAGTAGCCGGCCACCACCCAGATCACGGAGGACAGGGCGCAGATGGTGAAGGACTGCGCCAGCGTGGCCAGCACGTTCTTCTTGCGCACCATGCCGGCGTAGAACAGCGCCAGCCCCGGCACCGTCATCAGCAGCACCAGCGCGGTGGAGGTGAGCATCCAGGCGGTGTCGCCCGAGTTCACCGTGGCCTCCTGGGCCGCCGCCGGCAGGGCCAGCGCGGCCAGCGGCGCGGCCGCGAGGGCCGCGCGCATCGTCGTCTTCATGCGTTCGTCTTTCCCGTGTGGATGTTTGTCAAAGCGCCGCGCCATCGGCCTCGCCGGTGCGGATGCGCATGGCGCGCTCCACGTCCAGCACGAAGACCTTGCCGTCGCCGATCTTGCCGGTGCGCGCCGCCGCGCCGATCGCCTCGACCACGGCGTCGGCCAGCTCGTCCGCCACCACGACCTCGATCTTGAGCTTCGGCAGGAAGCTCACCTGGTACTCCGCGCCGCGGTAGATCTCCGTCTGGCCCTTCTGCCGGCCGAACCCCTTCACCTCCGTCACCGTCAGCCCCTGCACGCCGAGCGGGGTGAGCGCGTCGCGCACCTCGTCCAGCTTGAAGGGCTTGATGACCGCCATCACGAGCTTCATCAGCCTTGACCTCTCCCGTCGCTGCGCGACCGGGTGAGCCCCGGCGCCGCATCCAGGGGTGGCATGCGGCGATGGCCAGCCGCCAGCCGGGGAAAAGCGTGAAATCACGCCGGCATCCGGTGATTGCACGTTTCCTGGGCAGCGACGGCGTTTTCCGCCCGCCCCCTGAACGCGGCCCCGCATCCGCGCTAAACCCCTCTCCATGACTGCCCCGCTGCACACCGACATCGCGATCATCGGCGCCGGGCCGGTGGGCGCCACCCTGGCCTGCGCCCTGGGCGCGCAAGGCATCGCCGTCACCGTGCTGGACCACGCCGCCCTGCCGCCGATGGAGCTGCCGGCCTTCGATGGCCGCGCCTACGCCATCGCGCTGGCCTCGCGCCGCGTGCTGGAGGCGGCGGGGCTGTGGGAGCACCTGCCCATCACCCCCGGCCCCATCCGCGCCATCAAGGTGGCGGACGGCCGCGTGGGCGAGCGCCCCTCCGCCCTCGACCTCGACTTCCGCGCGGAGGAGGTGGGCGAGGAACCCTTCGGCTGGATGGTGGAGGCGCGCGCCCTGCGCGTGGCGCTGAACCGCCGCCTGCCCGAGCTGCCCTCCGTGACGCTGCTGGCGCCGATGACGGCGGAGGTGGAGCGCGCGGACACCGGCGTCACCCTGCGGCTGGCCGATGGCCGCACCCTGCTGGCCAAGCTGGTGGTCGGCGCCGAGGGCCGCCAATCCCCCCTGCGCGAGCAGGCCGGCATCCGCGTGCTGCGCCACGACTACGGCCAGGACGGGCTGGTGGGCGCCTTCGCGCATGAGCGCCCGCACCACCAGCAGGCGCTGGAGCTGTTCCTGCCCGCCGGCCCCTTCGCCCAGCTTCCCCTGGCCGAGGCCGGCGCGTTCGGCGCCTCCGCCCTGCCGCACGCCTCCGCCTTCGTCTGGACGGAAGGGCGCGCCGCCGCCCGCCGCCTGCTGGCGCTGGACGACGCGGCCTTCGCGCGCGAGCTGCGCCGCCGCCTGGGCGACCGGCTGGGCGCCATCGAGCCCATCGGCCGCCGCTGGCACTACCCGCTGACCGCGCTGCACGCCCAGCGCTACGTCGCCACGCGGCTGGCGCTGGTGGGGGACGCGGCGCACGGCATGCACCCCATCGCCGGGCAGGGGCTGAACATCGGCTTCCGCGACGCCGCCGCGCTGTCCCGCCTGCTGGGCGAGGCCATCCGCCGCGGCGCCGACCCCGGCCACCCCGAGGTGCTGCGCCGCTACCAGGCCGAGCGGCGGCCCGATGCCATGCTGATGATCGGCGCCACCCACCTGCTGGAGAAGCTGTTCGGCAACGATGTCGGCCCGGTGCGGCTGGCGCGCCGCCTGGGCATCGCCGCGGTGGACCGCATCGGCCCGCTCAAGCGGCTGTTCGCGCGGCAGGCCATGGGGCTGGCGTTGCGGGGATAGGGCAGGACCTGAGGCGCGGGGAACGCCGTGGCGGCAAGCTGCCGACCTGGTGCCGCGGGGTCACGCCCGGGCTACCAGCGGCAGACCTCGCGCGTCACCCAGCGCTCGCCCACCACGCGGCCCCAGCGGTCGCGCACCGGCACCGGCTGGCGCACCAGCCGGCAGCGCGGGCCGCGGCGGCGGCCGCGCCGGGGCGGCGGGCCGTAGCCGTACTGCACCGGTTCCGCCGCGCTCTCCGCGCCCGCGGAAAGCCCGGAGGCATCGCCCATCGCCGCCTGCGCCGCGCCCACCGGCGCCAGCAGCAGGCCCAGCAGGAAGCCGCGGCGCCGCATCCTCAGCGCGCCGAAACCTGGCTGCGCGCCGGCGCGGCGCGCGCCGCCTCGGCCGGGCGCACCCGCCAGGGTGCGGGCGGGGCGGCGATCACCTGCACCTCGGCCGTCCAGTCGGGGGTGGAGGTGAAGCTTCGCACGTCGCCGCGCGCCGCCAGGGCCAGGCCGGGCAGCAGCAGCAGTCCGAGGGCAGGGAGGAAGCGCGTCATGCCCCCTTCAACGCCGCGCCGCGAATCGTGGTTTCAGCGGGACTTGCGCGGATCCCTTGACAGGCCCTTCAAAGCCAGGGCCGCTTCGTAGTCAGCCCATGCCTGGGCCTGCTCCTCGCCCAGCCGGCGCAGCCACGCCCAGGTGTAGATGCCGCTGTCGTGCAGGTCGTCGAAGGCGATGCGCACCGCGTAGTGGCCCACCGGCTCGATGCGCAGGATGCCCACTTCCCGCCGCCCGGCGACGATCACCTTCTGCCCCGGCCCGTGGCCCTGCACCTCGGCGGAGGGCGATTCGACGCGCAGCAGCTCCGCGGGCAGGTCGAAGCGCGCGCCGTCGGCGAACTCCACCTCCAGCACGCGCGCCTCGCGGCGATAGCGCAGCGCGGTGACGGCGGGGGCCATCTCAGTCCAGCTTGCGCGCCTGGTCGGGCAGCATGATGGGGATGCCATCGCGCACCGGATAGGCCAGGCCGGCGCCGTCGCTCACCAGCTCGCCGCGCTCGCGGTCGTAGCGCAGCGGGCCCTTGGTGACCGGGCAGACCAGGATTTCCAGCAGCTTCGGGTCCACGGGGGCGGGGGTGTCGGCCATGGGCATGGTTCTAGAGCAGATTGCCGCGCGGCGGAAACGGCCCGCGGCGTGAATCTGCGCCGCCGCGCTAGCTCGGCCGCGCGTCGGGCGGCAGCTCGCCGCCCAGCGCGCCCATGCGCAGCAGCGCCAGCAGGGCGGAGGCGCGCTCGGGCAGGGTGTTGGCCTCCAGCAGCGCCTGCTTCTCGGCCACGGTGAAGGGGCAGACCATCGCCAGCGTCGTCACCAGCGCGTGGCCGGACAGCGCCTCGATGGCCTCGTGGTTCACCTCCAGCCCCTTGGCGGCGAAGAAGGGGCGCACCGCCTGCAGGATGTCGGCGCGCGGCACCGGCAGCGTCTCCGGCTCCAGGTCCGCCAGGAAGGGGCCGTAGTCGGCGCGCACGCGGCGGTAGCCCCGGCGCATCGGCAGCTCCTCCATCACCTGGAAGCGCGCCACGCCGGTCAGGGTGATGAGCAGCCGCCCGTCCTCCATCTCGGCGAAGGAGGACAGCCGGCCGAGGCAGCCGACGCCGAAGATGGCGCTGCCGCCATCGGCGCGGCGCGGGCGGGACGGGTCGCCCTGGATCATGCCGAACATGCGCCCTTCGGCCAGGCTGTCCAGCACCATCGCCAGGTAGCGCGGCTCGAAGATGTTGAGCGGCAGCCGCCCACCGGGCAGCAGCAGCGCGCCGGAAAGCGGGAACACCGCGATCTCCGCCGGCAGCTGGTCGGGCAGGGGGTGCCAGGGCTTCACGCGCCCGGCCCCCGCCGCCCGGCCGCGGGCGCCGGCCCGCGCGGGCGCCGGCCGCCGCCGGATCCTGGCGCCGCGCGCCTCACCGGTTGATGACGGCCGAGAGCTTGCGCCGCGCCTTCACCGTGTCGGCGTCCATGATGCCCCAGGCCTCGAACAGCTGCAGCAGCTGCCGGCGCGCCGCGCCCTCGTTCCAGGAATCGTCGCGGCGGATGGAGGCCAGCAGCTCGTCCGCCGCCGCCTGCCGCTCCCCGGCGGCGTTCAGCGCCACCGCCAGCTCGATGCGCGCCGCGTGGTCGTCCGGGTCGGCGGCGATGCGCGCCTTCATCTCGCCCAGCTTGCCCTGGGCCTCGCGCCCGGCCTTGGCCAGCTCCAGCGCCGCGCGCACGGCGGCCACCTCGGGGTGGGCCTTCAGCTTGTCGGAAAGGCTGTCGAGCATCTGCGCCGCCTGCTCCTCCTCCTCCAGCAGCATCAGGCAGCGGGCCAGCCTGGCCAGGGCCTCGGCGTTCTCCGGCTCCTGCTGGGCCAGGGCGGCGAAGATCTCCAGGGCACCCTGGGCGTCGCCGCCTTCCAGCAGGGCCTTGCCCTCGGCCAGCAGGTCGGCGCCGGGCAGCTGGCCGCCATCCATCTTCAGCACCGCCTCGATGAACTTGCGCACCTCGCCCTCGGGCAGGGCGCCCTGGAACAGGTCGGCGATCTGGCCCTTCACGAAGGCCACCACGGTGGGCACAGACTGCAGCGGCAGCCCCATCTGCGAGAGCTGCGCCACCAGCTGCTGGTTCTTGTCGATGTCGATCTTGACCAGGCGCACGCGGCCCTGGGCGGCGCGCACCACCTTCTCCAGCGTCGGCGTCAGCGTCTTGCAGGGCCCGCACCAGGTGGCCCAGAAATCCACCAGGACCGGGACCTCGCGCGAGGCCTCCACCACGTCCTTCATGAAGGAGCGCTGGTCGCCGTCCTTGATGGGGTCCTGGCCGGCGTCGCCGATGATCGTGTCCATGTTCATGTCCCTGGCGCAACGGAGATGTTGTCGCCCAGAGATAGGACAAGGGCCGCCCGGAAGTTACCCCCCCGCCCGCGCCGCTCTCATCCCCCCGCCCGCGCCGCCATCATCCCCCCGCTCGCGCCGCTTCGACCACCTCGCGGAACAGCCGGGCGGGCAGGGTGCCGCCCTTCACCTCCTCCATGCCGGCGTTGTCGTCGTTGCCCAGCCAGACGCCGATGGCCAGGGTCTGCCCGCCGGTCTGCACGAAGCCCAGGAACCACGCGTCGCGGTAGTCCTGCGTGGTGCCGGTCTTGCCGCCCACCACCAGCCCCGGCACCGCGGCGGCCCGGCCGGAGCCGCGCTGCACCGCGGCCAGCATCATCTGGCGCATCGCCGCCGCGTGGGCGGGCTGCACCACCTGGGGCATGTCGGGCATCGCCAGGTTCACCCCCTCGATGCGCGCCATGCCGAAGGGCGTCACCCGCCGGCCGCCATTGGCCAGGGCGGCGTAGGCGGCCGTCATGTCCAGCAGCGTCGCCTCGCCGGTGCCCAGCACCACGGAGGCGTCGCGGCCGAAGCGCCCCTCCACCCCCAGCCGCCCGGCGGCCTCGGCCACCGCGCGCGGCCCGCCGCCGGCCTGCATCACCCGCACCGCCGCAGTGTTCACCGAATGGGCGAAGGCGTCCTCCAGCGTGATGGAGCCGCGCGCCCGCCAGCCCCCGTTGGAGGGCGACCACCGCCCCAGCGTGACCGGCGTGTCCGCCACCGCGTCGCCCGGCCCCAGCCCGTGCTCCAGCGCCGCCAGGTAGGCGAAGGCCTTGAAGGTGGAGCCCGGCTGGCGCCGCGCGTCGGTGGCGCGGTTGAAGGGCGAGCGCCGGAAGTCCCGCCCGCCGGCCATGGCGCGCACCGCCCCGGTCTGGGCGTCCAGCACCAGCACCGCGCCCTGGCCGACGCGCGCCCCCGCCCCCTCGCGGTCCAGCAGCGCGGCGAGGCGGGATTCCACCGCCTCCTGCCAGCGGCGGTCCAGCGTGGTGCGGATGACCAGGTCGCGCGAGTCGGGGAACTTGGTCGGCACGTCCTCGAAGATCCAGTCGGCGAACCAGCCGCCCTGGCGGGAGGGGCGCGGCGGGATGGCCATCTCGGCGATGGCGGCGTCGCGCTGGGCGGGGGTGATGGCGCCGGTCTCGGCCATGGCGCGCAGCACGTCGCGGGCGCGCGCCATCGCGCCCTCGGGGTTGGAGCGCGGGTTGTGGCGGGACGGCGCCTGCGGCAGCCCGGCGATCACCGCGCTCTGCCACAGGTTCAGCCGTCGGGCGGAGGTGCCGAAATACACCCGCGCCGCCGCGTCCACCCCCCAGGCGCCGGCGCCCAGGTAGGCGCGGTTGAGGTAGATCTCCAGCAGCTGGTCCTTGGTGAAGCGCCCTTCCAGCCACAGCGCCAGGATGGCCTCCTGCACCTTGCGGCGGAACGAGCGCTCGCGGGACAGGAACAGGTTCTTCGCCAGCTGCTGCGTCAGGGTGGAGCCGCCCTGCACCACCTCGCCCTCGCTGAGGTTGCGCCACAGGGCGCGGGCGATGCCCAGCGGGTCCACGCCCCGGTGCTCGCGGAAGCGGCGGTCCTCGATGGCCAGCAGGGCGGCGGGCAGGTGGGCGGGCAGGTCGCGCAGGCGCAGCGTCTCGCCATACAGGTCGCCCTGGGTGGCCAGCAGCCCGCCATCGGCCATCTGCAGCGTCACCGAGGGGCGGCGCTGGGCGGCCAGCGCGGCGTCGGCCCGCGGCAGGTCCCAGGTGAGGAACAGCAGCAGGGCGCCCAGCCCCAGCGCGCCCCAGATGGCCAGCAGCACGGCCAGCACCGCGAGCCGCCGGCCGGGCGTGCGGCGGGCGGGGCGGGGCGCAGGCCCGCTCGGGGGGGGCGGCGGGGTGGGGGGCACCCGCCGCGCAGCGGCCGCGCGGGGACGCTCGGCGAGCGCGGCGCGTGGCATCGTGCGCCCAGCCTAACACGGGATGGCGGGCCGGGCGAAGCGCGGAGGCGCCCGGATGACAGGGGGTGCGCCCGGCGCTAGCGTGCCGCCCTGCGCGGCACGGGGGCTCCGCCCGCGCCGGAGGCATCAGCACATGAGCGAACGCCGCGTGGAGTTCCGGGACGCGATCGCGGGCAACTGGACCGAAAGCGCCTACTACGACGACGTCGAGAGCATCACCGACTGGTTCTGGCGGCCCGACTGGCCCTTCCGCCCGCTGTTCGACCAGCTCGACCTGTCCGACACCATCGAGCTGGCCTGCGGGCGCGGCCGCCACGCCGCGCAATGCCTGGAGGCCTGCGGCACGCTGACCCTGGTGGACGTCAACGCCACCAACATCGCCGCCTGCCGGGCGCGCTTCGCCGGGCAGGACAAGGTGCGCTTCGTGCTGACCCCCGGCAACGCGCTGCCGGAATGCCCGGATGGCGCCTATTCCGCCATCTTCTGCTACGACGCCATGGTCCATTTCGAGATGCTGGACGTGCTGGACTACCTGCGGGAGTTCCGGCGGGTGCTGCGGCCGGGCGGGCGGGCGCTGCTGCACCTGTCCAACAACCGCGCCAACCCGCTGGGCGCCTGCCAGGACAACGAGCACTGGCGGAACTTCGGCGACCTCGACGTGTTCCGGCACTTCGCGCACCGGCTGAACTTCACCATCCTCGCCAGCCAGACGGTGGACTGGGGCGCCTCGCCCGCGCTGGATGGCCTGCTGCTGATCGAGCGCGGCTGACCCGGCCCGGCTTGACCCTGGCGACCCGCCGCGCCATTCCGCCCCCTGGCCCCGGCTCCCCGGGGCAGCTCGTTCACCAGCACCCCGCCGGCCCCGCGCGAGCCAGGCCGGCGGCGGCGGCGCCCGGCGCCTGAGGCCACGATGAATTGGATTTCCGAGTGGGCGCTGCCCAAGATCAAGACGCTGTTCGGCGGCACGCGCGAGGTGCCGGAGAACCTGTGGCACAAGTGCCCCGCCTGCGAGCAGATGATCTTCCACACCGACCTGGAGCGGAACCTGCGCGTGTGCACCCATTGCGGCCACCACATGCGCATCGGCGCCAAGGCGCGGCTGGACGCCACGCTGGATGAGGGCTGGCAGCGCATCGAGCTGCCCAAGGCACCCGCGGACCCGCTGAAATTCCGCGACCAGCGCCGCTACAGCGAGCGCCTGAAGGATGCCCAGGCCAAGTCCGGCATGGACGATGCGGTGCTGGTCGGCCACGGCGCCGTCGGCGGCCAGCGCGCCGTCGCCGCGGCCTTCGAGTTCGCCTTCATGGGCGGCTCCATGGGCGTGGGCGTGGGCGAGGCGCTGGTGGCCGCCGCGCGCCTGGCCGTGCTGCAGGACGCGCCGCTGGTGGTCTTCGCCAGCAGCGGCGGCGCGCGCATGCAGGAAGGCGCGCTGAGCCTGATGCAGATGCCGCGCACCGTGATCGCCACGCAGATGGTGAAGGATGCCGGACTGCCCTTCATCGTGGTGCTGACCGACCCCACCACCGGCGGCGTCACCGCCTCCTTCGCCATGCTGGGCGACGTGCAGGTGGCCGAGCCCGGCGCGCTGATCGGCTTCGCCGGGGCGCGCGTCATCGAGCAGACGGTGCGCGAGAAGCTGCCCGAGGGCTTCCAGCGCGCCGAATACCTGCTGGAGCACGGCATCCTCGACATGGTGGTGCCGCGCGGCGAGATGAAGGCGACGCTGGCCCGCCTGATCCGCCTGCTGCGGCAGGAGCCGGCCGCCGCCTGATGTCCGGTCGGTCGGAGGCCATCATCGCGCGGCTGCACGCGCTGCACCCGGTGCTGATCGACCTCTCGCTGGGCCGGCTGGAGGCGCTGCTGGCCAGGCTGGGCCACCCGGAGCGCGCCTTGCCGCCGGTGGTCCACGTGGCCGGCACCAACGGCAAGGGCTCCACCTGCGCCACGCTCCGCGCCATCGCCGAGGCCGCGGGGCGGCGCGTCCACGTCTATTCCTCGCCCCACCTGGTGCGCTTCCACGAGCGCATCCGCCTCGCCGGCACGCTGGTGCCCGAGGACGCGCTGGCCGCGGCGCTGGAGGAGGTGGAGGCGGTGAACGCCGGCGCCGCCATCACCGTGTTCGAGGTCACCACCGCCGTCGCGCTGCTGCTGTTCGCCCGCACCCCGGCCGACCTGCTGGTGCTGGAGGTCGGGCTGGGCGGCCGCTTCGACGCCACCAACGTGGTGGCGCGGCCGGCGGCGACCGCCATCACCTCCATCTCCATGGACCACATGGAGTTCCTGGGCGACACGCTGGCGAAGATCGCCTTCGAGAAAGCGGGCATCATCAAGCCCGGCGTGCCCTGCGCCACCGGGGCGCAGCACCCGCAGGCGCTGGCGGTGCTGCGCGAGGTCGCCGCCGCGCAGGGCGCGCCGCTGCTGGCGCGCGGCGAGGCGTGGCAGGTGGACGGGGCCGGCTTCCGCGACGCCCGCGGCGCGGTGGCGCTGCCCGCCTACGGCCTGCCGGGGCCGCACCAGCGCGACAATGCCGGCATCGCCATCGCCGCCCTGCGCGCCTGGAACCCCCCCTGGCTGACCGACGCCGCCATCGCCGCCGGCGTGGCCGCCGCCCGCTGGCCGGCGCGCCTGCAACGCCTCCGTGGCCATCTGGCCCCGCCCGCCCCGTGGGAGCTGTGGCTGGATGGCGGCCACAACGAGGGCGCCGGCCTGGCCCTGGCCGAGGCGCTGGCCGGCTGGCGCGACGCGCCCCTCCACCTCGTGGTCGGCATGAAGAAGGGCAAGACCGCCGCCGGCTTCCTGCGCCCGCTGCTGCCCCTGGCCGCCAGCGTGACCGCGGTGCGCGAGCCCGGCCAGCACCTGGCGATGGAGGTGGAGGACATCGTCGCCGCCTCCGGTGGCCGGGCGCGGCCGGGGCCGGACGTCGCCTCCGCCCTGGCGCGGCTGCGCCAGGAGGAAGCGCCGGGGCGCATCCTGGTCTGCGGCAGCCTCTACCTGGCGGGCGAGGTGCTCAAGGCCGACGGGACATGGCCGGAATGAGCGCCAGCAGGGACAGCGCCAGCCCGGCCAGGAACACCGGCGCGTGGCGCTCGCCCGCCGCCTCGAACAGCCAAGCCAGGGCGAAGCCGGTGGCGGCCTGCGCCGCGGCGTAGGCCAGGGTGGCGCGCACCCACAGCGCGCCGGCCGCCGGCCCCGCCGCCTCCCGCGCCCAGGCCAGGGTGACGGCGGAAATCCCCACCCCGGCGAAGCCGCCCAGCAGCGCCGCCAGCGGCGCCGCGCCCGGCAGCAGCGCCGCGCCCAGCGCCAGCCCCTGCACGCCCAGCCACAGCAGCACGCAGCGTCGCCCGCCCCATCGGTCGGTGGCGCGGCCGCCCAGCACGGTGCCGGCCAGCGCTCCCAGGCCGAACAGCGCCCAGACCAGCGCGCCCCAGCCCACCCCGCCCCCGGCGCCGCGCGCCGCCAGGTCGCTCAGGTAGACCATCGGCGCCACCATCCCCGCACCCGACAGCGCGTAGGCCAGCAGCAGCCGCGGCGCGGGCGGCGCCCCGCCGCGCGGCGGGGCCACCGCCTCGGCCGGGAAGCGCCCCCAGGCGAAGGCGGCCAGGGCGGCGGCCAGGGCGGCCAGCCCGGCCCAGCCCAGCGCCGCCCCGCCGGCCAGCAGCGGCGGCAGCGCGAGCGCCCCCAGGGCGATGCCGCCGCCCACCCCGGCGATCACCAGCCCCGAGGCGGCACCGGAGCGCCCGGCCGGCACCGCCCGCTGCACCGCCGGCCCGGCCAGCGACATCAGCACCCCGCCGGCCAGCCCCGCCAGCAGCCGCCAGGGCAGCAGCCACCCCACCCCGCCGCGCCAGGCGCACAGCGCCAGGGACAGCGCGACCAGCGCCATGCCCAGCCGCAGCGCCGCGCGCGTGCCCAGCGCCCCCGCCAGGCGCGGCGCCGCCGCCACGCCCAGCAGGTAGCCCGCCAGCGCCGCCGCCCCCAGCAGCCCCGCCTCGCCGCCCGACACCCAGCCCTCCTTCACCAGGGCGGGGAACAGCGGCACGAAGGCGAAGCGCGCCAGCCCGACGCCCGCGGCGGTGGCCGCGGTGCCGGACAGCGCGAGGGACAGGAAGGGCGGCATCACGCGGAAGGATAGGGCGGGCGGCCGCCGCCCGTCAGGCGCCCGCCCGCGCCTCGTTGGCCAGGCGGATGGCGCGGCGCAGCTTGGCGATGCCGGTGCGCAGGTGCCCGGTGGCGCACAGGCGCCGGCCTTCCTGGCCCAGGGCCTGCGGCAGCGGGGCGGCGGCGGTGGGCATGCCGGCCAGCCGCGTTGCCAGCGTCTCGCAGTATTCGGCGCTGTCGGTGGTGACGCGCAGGCTGGCTTCCGCCGGCTCGGCGTGGCCGGCATGGATGGTCAGCAGGGCCGCCACCGGCAGGGCATGCAGGAGCCTCATGCGGCGCAGCATGGCAGGCGGGGGGCTGTGTTCCGGTGGGCCGGGCGTGAAGGATTTTTCAGTCAGGACAAGGGGATGCGAAGCGCCACCTTCAGCCCCGGCGGGTCGGCCCCGGGCATCGCGTCCTCCAGCGCCACCTCGCCCCGGTGCAGCTGCGCCACCGCCCGCACCAGGGACAGCCCCAGCCCCGAGCCGGGGGTGTTGCGCGAGGAATCGGCGCGGAAGAAGCGCTCCATCGCCTTGTCGCGGTCGGCGGCGGCCATGCCCGGCCCGCTGTCGGCCACCGCCACCTCGGCCCAGGCCGGGCCGGCGCGGGCGGACAGGGTGATGGCGCCGCCCGCGGGGGTGAACTTCATGGCGTTGTCCAGCAGGTTGGCCACCGCCTGCAGCAGCAGGTCGCGGTCGCCCACCAGGGTCAGCCGCTCCGGCAGGTCGGTCACCAGGGTCTGGCCGGCGTCCTCGGCCATCGCCTCGTAGAACTCGGCGGCGTCGCGCAGCACCTCGGGCAGGTCGAAGGGGGCGAAGGCGGCGCGCCGCGCCCCGGCCTCGGCCTCGGCGATGCGCAGCAGGGCCTGGAAGATGCGCGAGATGTTGTCGAGGTCGGCGATGCCGCCCTCGATGGCGGCGCGCAGCCCTTCCTCCGTGCGGGCGGTGGCCAGGGATTCCTCCAGCTTGCCGCGGGCGCGCGCGATGGGCGTGCGCAGGTCATGCGCGATGGCGTCCCCGGCCGAGCGCACGCCGGCCATCAGGGCCGAGATGCGCTCCAGCATCTCGTTCATGCTGGCGCCCAGCCGGTCGAACTCGTCGTCGCGGGGCGAGAGGGGCACGCGGCGCGACAGGTCGCCGCCGGCGATGTCCTGCGCGGTGCGCATCGCCGGGCCCATGCGCGCGCGCAGCGCCTTGCGGATCAGCGCCGCCCCCAGCACCCCGAACACGATGATGGCGCCCAGCGACCACACCACGCCTTCCGTCAGCAGCAGGCGAAGCTGCACGCGCTCGCTCTCGTCGCGGCCCACCAGCAGGCGCAGGCCGCCGGGCAGGTCGCGGCGGTGCACCCGGGCTTCCGCCGTGGCGCCGTCATGGGCGATGCGGGTGCGGAACCACGCGCCGTCGCCGCCCAGCGAGGGCGGGAAGCGGTCCAGGTTGCCGGCCAGCTTGGCGCCGTCGGGGGCCAGCAGCAGGTAGATGGTCTCCGCCTCCACGTCCTGCGCCAGCCGGTCCTCGATGGATTCGATCAGCCCGGCCACCCCGGCGTCGCGGTGGCGGTCGGACAGGGCGGTGGCGTCGGCGCGGATGGCGGCCACGGTCTGCCGGTCCAGCGCGCCGGCCGTGGCCCACCACAGCACCGCCACCAGGAAGGCGGCGGCGATGGAGAAGATGCCCATGAACAGCAGGGCGAAGCGGAAGCCCGCCGATTGCAGCAGCCGCGGCGGGGCGGGGCGGGGGGGCTGGATTCAGCCCTCCGCCCGGATCATGTAGCCGGCGTTGCGCACGGTGTGGATCAGCGGCTTGTCGAAGCCCTTGTCCAGCTTCTGCCGCAGCCGGCTCACATGCACGTCGATGACGTTGGTCTGCGGGTCGAAGTGGTAGTCCCACACCTTCTCCAGCAGCATGGTGCGCGTCACCACCTGGCCGGCGTGGCGCATCAGGTGCTCCAGCAGGCGGAACTCGCGCGGCTGCACGTCGATCTTCTTGCCCGAGCGCGTGACGGTGCGGCTCAAGAGGTCCAGCTCCAGGTCGGCGACCTTGAGCTTGGTGACCGGCGCCTCGGAGGAGGGGCGGCGGCCCAGCGCCTCGACGCGCGCCAGCAGCTCGGCGAAGGCGAAGGGCTTGGACAGGTAGTCGTCGCCGCCGGCCTTCAGCCCCTTCACGCGCTCGTCCACGGCGGAAAGCGCGGAAAGGAACAGCACCGGCGTGCGGTTGCCCTGGCCGCGCAGCGTCTCGACCAGCCGCACGCCGTCCACGCCGCCGGGCAGCATGCGGTCCAGCACCAGCATGTCGAAGGACTCGCTCGCGGCCAGGAACAGGCCGTCGCGGCCGTTGGCGGCGTGCTCGACCGTGTGCCCGGCCTCCTGGAGGCCCTTCTTCACGAAGCGGGCCACCTCCACGTCGTCCTCGACGAGCAGGATGCGCATCATTGGGTGTTCTTCCTTGCCTCAGGCCGGGCCAGGGGGGCGGCGCCCCACCTGCACCGGCAATTCCTGGGTCCGCCCCTCGCGCAGCACGCCCAGCCGCACGGTCTGCCCCGGCGGCACCGCGGCGATGGAGCGCACGAGGATGCGCGAGGTCTCCGTGCGCTCCCCGTTGATGGACAGCACCACGTCGCCCGCGCGCAGCCCGGCGCGCGCCGCCGGCCCGTTGCGCTCGACCCCGGCGATGAGCACGGCGCGGCGGCCGGCGCGCGGGTCGTCGGCCACCAGGTCCTGCACCTGCACGCCCAGCCAGCCGCGCTCCACCCGCCCCTCGCGCCGCAGCCCCTCGACCACCGGCCGCGCGAGGTCGGAGGGGGTGGCGAAGCCGATGCCGGCATTGGCGCCGGAGGGGGAGTAGATGGCGGTGTTGATGCCGATCACCTCGCCCTGGAGGTTGAACAGCGGCCCGCCGCTGTTGCCCGGGTTGATGGCGGCGTCGGTCTGGATGAAGTCGTCGAACGGGCCCGCCCCGATGTCGCGCCCGCGCGCCGAGACGATGCCCGCGGTGACCGAGCCGCCCAGCCCGAAGGGATTGCCCGCCGCCAGCACCCAGGAGCCGATGCGCATGGCCGCGCTGCTGCCCCAGCCCACCGCCGCCATCGGGCCGCGCGGCTCCACGCGCAGCAGCGCCAGGTCCATCAGCTCGTCCGAGCCCACCACGCGCGCCTGCATCTCCTGCCCGTTCGGCAGCGACACCGTCACACGGCTGGCATTGCCCACGACGTGATTGTTGGTGACGATGAATCCAGCCGGGTCGATGACGAAACCACTTCCGGCGCCCTGGCTGCGCTCGCGCCGGCCGCGGAAGTAGCGCTCCAGCGGGGTGCCGCGGAACTCCGGCGGCACCGGTTGCGGCCCTTCGGACTGCACGGAGATGGCGACCACGGCGGGCAGCACGCGCTCGGCGAGGTCCGCGAGGTCGGGGAAGGCGGACAGCGCGCCGCGCTGCGCGACGGCCGGCCCGCCGCAGCCGGCCAGGGCCGGGGGCAGCAGCAGCCCGGCCAGCAGGGCGCGGCGGCGGGTCAGGTTCAACGGGGCAGGCTCCACGGCATGACCTTCGGCCGCCGAATCCGGGGCGGGCGGCCTTCCTCTCGGGACAGACAATCGGGGAAGGGGGGGCGGGTTTGCAAGCCGGGCCGGCGTCAGAACAGCCCCTCGATGCGGCCCTGGGCGTCCAGCCGGATGGATTCGGCGGCAGGCTGGCGCGGCAGGCCGGGCATGGTCATCACCTCGCCGCAGATCGCCACCACGAAGCCGGCGCCGGCCGAGAGCCGCACCTCGCGCACCGGCAGCACGTGGCCGGTGGGGGCGCCCAGCAGCGTGGGGTCGGCGGAGAAGGAGTACTGCGTCTTGGCGATGCACACCGGGACATGGCCGAAGCCCAGCGCCTCGAAGCGCGCCAGCTTCGCCGCGACCGCGGCGGGCAGGGCGATGTCGGCGGCGCGGTACACCTCGCGCGCCACGGTGCGGATCTTGTCGGCCAGCGGCAGCGCATCGGGGTAGAGCGGGTGGAAATGCGCCTCACCCGCCGCCAGCCGGCGCAGCACGGCCTGGGCCAGCGCCTCGGCCCCCGCGCCGCCGTCGCACCAGTGGGTGCACAGGTGCGCCTCGACGCCCATCGCCGCCATCGCCTCGGTCACCGCCGCGATTTCGGCGGGGGTGTCGGAGTCGAAGCGGTTCAGCGCCACCACGGGCGGGATGCCGAACTTGCGGATGTTCTCGGCGTGGCGGGCCAGGTTGGCGATGCCGCGCCGCACCGCCGCCACGTCCTCCGTGCCCAGGGCGGACTTGGCCACGCCGCCATGCATCTTCAGCGCGCGCACGGTGGCCACGATGACGCAGGCCTCCGGCGCCAGCCCGGCGAGGCGGCACTTGATGTCCAGGAACTTCTCCGCGCCGAGGTCGGCGCCGAAGCCGGCCTCCGTCACCACGATGTCGCTCAGGTGCAGGCCCAGCGTGGTCGCCACCACCGAGTTGCAGCCATGGGCGATGTTGGCGAAGGGCCCGCCATGCACCAGGGCCGGGCTGCCCTCCAGCGTCTGCACCAAGTTGGGGGCGAAGGCGTCGCGCAGCAGCACCGCCATGGCGCCATCGGCCTTGAGGTCGGCGGCCGTCACCGGCTTCCGCTCCCGCGTCTCGGCCACGATGATGCGGCCCAGGCGGGCTTGCAGGTCGTCGAGGTCGGCGGCGAGGCAGAAGGCGGCCATCACCTCGCTGGCCACCACGATGTCGAAGCCGTCCTCGCGCGGGAAACCGTTGCCCGGCCCGCCGAGCGACTGCACCACCTGCCGCAGCGCGCGGTCGTTCATGTCCAGCGCGCGGCGCCAGGAGACGCGGCGCGGGTCGATGCCCAGCGCGTTGCCCCAGTGGATGTGGTTGTCCAGCATCGCCGCCAGCAGGTTGTTGGCCGCGGTGATGGCGTGGAAGTCGCCGGTGAAGTGGAGGTTGATGTCCTCCATCGGCACCACCTGCGCGTGGCCGCCGCCCGCCGCGCCGCCCTTCACGCCGAAGCAGGGGCCCAGGCTGGGCTCGCGCAGGCAGATGACGGCGCGCCGGCCCAGCCGGTTCAGCGCGTCGCCCAGGCCGACGGTGGTGGTGGTCTTGCCCTCGCCGGCCGGGGTGGGGTTGATGCCCGTCACCAGCACCAGCTTGCCGCGCGGGCGTCCGGCGCGGGCCTGGGCCACGAAGTCCAGCCCGACCTTGGCCTTGTGCTTGCCGTAGGGCTCCAGCACCTCGGGCGGGATGCCGGCGCGCTCCGCGACCTCGGCGATGGGGCGCAGCGTGGCGGCGCGGGCGATGGCGAGGTCGGTGGACATGCGGCGCGAGAACCCCCCTGGACCGGCCCGGTATGAACGCGCCGCCATCATTGGACAAGCGGCCCGGCGCCGCGCCAGGATGCCCGGCAAGACCGGAGGAAACCGCATGAACTTCACCCGCCGCGCCGTCCTGGCCGCGCCCGCCCTGCTCCTTGCGCGCCCGGCGCCGGCACAGGACTTCCCCTCGCGGCCCGTCACCATGCTGGTGCCCTTCGTGGCCGGCGGCCCGTCGGACATCGTGGCCCGCGTGGTCGCCGCCCGCGCCGCTGGGCTGCTGGGCCAGCCGGTGGTGGCGGAGAACCGGCCGGGCGCCAACGGCGCGGTGGCCGCCCAGGCGCTGGCCCGCGCCCAGCCGGACGGGCACACGCTGCTGACCGGCTCCATCGGCGTCTTCGCCATCAACGCCGCGCTGCGCCCCAACCTGCCCTACGACCCGGTGCGCGACTTCGCCCCGGTGACCCTGGCGGTGACGACGCCCAACGTGCTGGTGGCCAACCCCGCCGCCATGCCGGCGCGCGACTTCGCCGGCTTCCGCGGCTGGCTGGCCGCCAACGGCGCCCGCGCCTCCTACTCCACCTCCGGCGTCGGCTCGTCCGAGCACCTGACGATGGAGCTGCTGAAGCTGCGCCTGCGGGCCGACGCCCAGCATATCCCCTACCAGGGCGGCGCGGCGGCGGCGACGGCGCTGATCGCCGGCGACGTGCAGATGACCTTCCAGAACCTCGGCACCGTGGCGCCGCACATCGCCGCCGGGCGGCTGCGGGCGCTGATGGTCACCAGCGCCGCGCGCAACCCCACCATCCCCGAGGTGCCGACGGCGGCCGAATGCGGCATCGAAGACTTCGTCGTCACCTCCTGGCAGGCGGTGATGGCGCCGGCCGCCACCCCCGCGCCCATCCTGGCCCGGCTGGAGGCCGCCTGCATCGAATCCCTGCGCCACCCGGAAAGCGTGCAGCGCCTGTCCGGCATCGGCTTCGACGTGGTCGCCTCCAGCGCCGCCGAGTACCGCCGCTTCCAGGTGGCGGAGCTGGCGCGCTGGCGGGAGGTGGTGCGCGCCGCCGAGATCCGCGCCGAGTGACATTCCCAGGCATTTGATCCGCCGCAAACCGGCGCTTGCGCCCCCGCAAGGCGGCGCGCGCCCTCCCGGACTAGGAATCGCCTCGCGCAACGAACATCAACGGAAAGGCGCGAGAGAGATGAGGAAGTTGGTACTGCTGGCGGCTGGCCTGCTGGCCCTGGGTTCAGTGGCGGCGGCCGCGCAGGAGGCCGCGCCGCGCGGCAAGCGCGCCGGGGACATCGTGGTGGGCCTGGGCGCCATCGGCGTGCTGCCGACCAACGGCGGCAACACCCCGCTGATCGGCGGCACGCCGCACGCGTCCAACAGCGCCTCGCCGCAGCTGGACTTCTCCTATTTCTTCACGCCGAACCTGGCGGCGAACCTGATCGCCGCCACCACCCAGCACGACATCCGCGTCAACGGCTCGGCGCTGGGCGACGTGCGGCTGGGCCGCGTCTGGGCGCTGCCGCCGACCCTGACCGTGCAGTACCACCCGATGCCGCAGGCGCGCTTCAGCCCCTATGTCGGCCTGGGCCTGAACGCCACCTTCTTCTACGGCTACTCCGGCAGCCGGACCCCGCCGGTGACCCGCGTGCGGGTGGAGAACAGCGTCGGCGTCGCCCCCAACATCGGCTTCGACTACGAACTGGCGCCCAACTGGCTGCTGAACTTCGACCTGAAGTGGATCCTGATGCAGCCGGAGGTGAGCGTGAACTCCAACCTCATCCGCGCGCGGGCCGACATCAACCCGTTCGTGATCGGCGCCTCCGTCCGCTACCGGTTCTGAGGCGAGGCTCCGGGCCGGGGCGGCGGGGCAGCCCGCCGGCCCGGCTGCGAAGGGCCCCCGGCCGGGCTCCTGACCCGGCCGGGGGCCGCGCCCCTACAGCACCTCGCGGTGCGCCGCCTTCAGGTCGTGCAGGAAGCGGTCGTACTCGCGCTCCTTGCTTTGGGGGTCGGGCAGGCGCAGCAGGTAGGAGGGGTGGACGGTGGGGAACACCAGCCGCCCGTCGGGGGCCTGCATCACCTCGCCCCGAACCTTGGTCACCGGCATCGCCTTGCCCATCACCGCGCGCAGCGCGGTGGCGCCCAGCGTCACCACCAGCCGCGGGTCCACGAGGGCGACCTCCCGTTGCAGGAAGGGCCGGTAGTGGGCGATGTCCCCCGCGTCCGGGCTCTGGTGGATGCGCCGGCGGCCGGTGGGGGTGAACTTGAAGTGCTTCACCGCATTGGTGACGTAGGCCTCGCCGCGCGGCACGCCGGCCTTCTCCAGCGCGCCGTTGAACAGCCGGCCGGCGGGGCCGACGAAGGGGCGGCCCTGCAGATCCTCCTCGTCGCCCGGCTGCTCGCCGATGAACATCAGCGGCGCGCCCAGCGGACCCTCGCCGAACACCGCCTGGGTGGCGTGGGCAGCCAGGGGCGAGGCGCGATCCTCCAGCACCTCGCGGCGCAGCGCCTCCCAGGCGGCGGCGCGGTCGGTGGCGGCGGGGGCATGGTCGAACAGGTCCATGCCCTCCCCAACGCCGGGCGGCGCCCAATGGATGAGGCGCTGGCGGCGGGGGGCGGGCGCGGTGGCGCCGCGGGCCACCATCTCCTCCACCCGGCGCGGCGCCTCGGCCATCAGTCGGGGGATGTCGCGCGCCTCGGGCAAGTTCTTCCAGTAGCGCACCGGCATCTCGGCGCGCATGGCGGCGGGCTTCAGCCGCGCGGGGTTGAAAATGGAGCGGTAGTAGGCGCGCCACAGCTCCTCGCGCGCGTCCTCCGGCGGCACGTCGGCGCGGCGGCCAGGCGGGCCGAAGGCGACCTCCGCGCCGTCCCAGTGCGCCGAGCCGTCGGGGGTCAGGATGCTCCAGCGCAGCTGGGCGAAGCGGCGGGTGAAGAAGCCGGCCTCGCGCTCCAGGATCAGGTGCTCCGGCTCGAACCAGGCCAGGTAGTGCTCCCGCCCGCCATCCTCCACGCAGCGGAAGCGCACGAAGGCGTGCATCTTGTGGGCGTCGCGCCGCACCGCCTTGGCCATGGCGGCCAGCCGTGCCACCAGCGGGTCGGTCGCGCGCTCCAGCAGGTCGCGCTCGCCCTGGGCCACGCGCCACAGCGCGGCGTAGAGCAGGGCGTGGCGCTCCCCGTCGCGGTGGTGCAGCACGGTGTCGGCCAGGGCCAGGAAGGCCGGGGGCACGCGCGGCGGCGGGGCGGTGGGCGGCGGCACCGGGTCGGTGGCCAGCAGCGCGCCGGCGCCCCAGGCCACCGCCTCGGGCGGCACGCGGGCGGCCAGCAGGGGGCGCGCGGCTTCCCGCCACGCGTCCAGCCGGGTGGGGTGGGCGGGGGCGGCGCCGATCACAACAGCGCCATCTGCCGGGGCCTGGCCTGGGCCGCCATGCCGCCCGCCGGCAGCACCAGCCGGCGCAGGTCGGCGCGGTCGAGCAAGGCGCCGGGGGTGGCGTCCGCCGTCACCAGGAAGGGGCGCAGCTTCTTCAGCGGCAGGCGCAGCCGGCCCAGATCGTCCCAGCGCAGCGCGGCATGCCGGCGCGAGGACAGGATGCGCTCCACCGTCTTCACCCCCAGGCCGGGCACCCGCAGCAGCGCCTCGCGGCCGGCGGCGTTGACGTCCACCGGGAACAGGTGGCGGTTGCGCAGCGCCCAGGCCAGCTTGGGGTCGGCCTCCAGGTCCAGCATCGCCTCCGGCCCGGCCGGCACGATCTCGTCCAGCGAGAAGCCGTAGAAGCGCAGCAGCCAGTCCGACTGGTACAGGCGGTGCTCGCGGATCAGCGGCGGCGCCACCGGCGGCAGCGCGCGCGAGGCGTCGGGGATGGGCGAGTAGGCGCTGTAGTAGACGCGGCGCAGCCCGTAGTTGCCGTACAGGTTGGTGGCGGTGCCCAGGATGGTGCGGTCGTCGGCGCCGTCCGCGCCCACCATCATCTGCGTGCTCTGCCCGGCGGGCGAGAAGCGCGGCGCCTTGCGCTCGGCCTTGGCTTCCTCGATGCGCACCCGCAGCCCGGCCATCGCCTTGCGGATGTCGGCGAAGTCCTTTTCCGGCGCCAGGGCCTTCAGGCTGGCCTCCTGCGGCAGCTCGATGTTGATGCTCAGGCGGTCGGCGTGGCGCCCGGCCTCGGCCAGCAGCAGCGGGTCGGCGTCGGGGATGGTCTTGAGGTGGATGTAGCCCTTGAAGCCGTGGTCCAGCCGCAGCGACTTCGCCACCCGCACCAGCTGCTCCATCGTGTAGTCCGGCGAGCGGATGATGCCCGAGGACAGGAACAGCCCCTCGATGTAGTTGCGCCGGTAGAAGTCCAGCGTCAGCCCGACCACCTCCTCCACCGTGAAGCGCGCGCGCGGGACGTTGGAGGAGGCGCGGTTGATGCAGTAGGCGCAGTCGAAGATGCAGGCGTTGGTCAGCAGGATCTTCAGCAGCGAGACGCAGCGCCCGTCCGGCGTGTAGGCGTGGCAGATGCCCATGCCCTCGGTGGAGCCCAGCCCGCCCTTGCGGCTGTCGCGCTTCGGCGCGGAGGAGGAGGCGCAGGAGGCGTCGTATTTCGCCGCGTCGGCCAGGATCTCCAGCTTGCGGCGCAGGGAATCGGCATCGGCGGGCATGGTCGGGATGTGGCCCCTGGGGCGCGGATTCTCAAGAACAAACCGCGAAAGATTGCCGGACGCAGAAAGCATTGGGCAAGCCGCCGCCTCCTGCGCCACGCTGCGCCCTCCGCCCCCTGAGGACGCCGCCATGACCCGCCCCGGTGCCGCCGTGCTGCCCCTGCTGCTGCTGCTCGCCACCCCCGCCGCGGCGCTGGAACCGGCCGAGGTGGTGGACGCCTTCGAGGGGGCGGGCGGGCGCATCACCACCTTCCGCCCCTCCCACGCCAAGGGCGTCTGCGCCGCCGGGGAGTTCACCCCGACCGCCGAGGGCACGCGGCTGTCCGTGGCCCCCACCTTCGCCGGCGCGCCGGTGCCGGCGACGATCCGCTTCGGCGTGGCGGGCGCCACGCCCCGCGCCTCGGACGTCGCGCGCACCACCCGCTCGCTCGCCATCCGGTTCGAGACGGCGGCGGGCGACCAGTGGGACATGGCCAACATCTCCGCCCCCATCTTCGGGGCGAGGACGCCGGAGATGCTGGTGGCCGGGCTGCGCGCCCGCCGCGCCGGGCCGAACGGCCAGCCGGCCGACCCGGCAGCGGTGGCGGCCTTCGTGGCGGCCAACCCCCAAAGCACCCGGCAGGCGGCCTGGCTGGGCCAGCGCATGCCCCCGGCCTCCTTCGCCACCACGCCCTACTGGGGGGTCAACGCCTTCCGCTTCCAGGGCCGCGACGGCGAGGTGCGCCACGCCCGCTGGGTGTTCGAGCCGGCGGCCGGCGAGCAGCGGCTGACGGAAGCCGACGCCGCCCGCCTGGGGCCCGACTTCCTGGCCGCCGAGCTGCGCGCCCGCGTGGCGCAGGCCCCCGTCGCCTTCGACATGGTGCTGCAATTCCCCGCGGCCGGCGACGACGTGACCGACCCCACGGTGGCCTGGCCGGCCGACCGGCCGCGCGCCACGGTGGGCCGGCTGGTGGTGACGGCGGTGGAGCCCGGGCCCGGCGGCGCCTGCGACCCCATCTCCTTCCTGCAGCTCGACCAGGAGCCCGGGGTCGCCTTCAGCGACGACCCCGTGCTGCAGGGGCGGGCCGCGCCCTATGCCGAGGCGCTGTCCCGCCGCACCACCCCGCGCTGAGGCGAGTCAGACCCGCAGGCGGCCCTCGGTCGCCATGGTGTAGCGCTCGGCGATCTTCTCCCAGTTCAGCACGTTCCAGATGTTGTTCACGTATTCGGCGCGGCGATTCTGGTAGCGCAGGTAGTAGGCGTGCTCCCACAGGTCGTTGCCGAACAGCACGCGCTCGCCCTGCATCAGCGGGTTGTCCTGGTTGGGCCGCGTGGTGATGGCCAGCTGGCCGGAGGGCGCCACCGTCACGAAGGCCCAGCCGGAGCCGAAGATGCCCATGCTGGCGGCGTTGAAGCGGTTGCGGAACTCGCCGAAATTGCCGCCGAGGTCGCGGTTGATCGCCGCCATCAGCGGGCCCGCGGGCTCGCCGCCGCGCCCGCCCAGGATCTCCCAGAACATGGCGTGGTTGGCGTGGCCGCCGCCGCCGTTGCGGATGGGGGTGCGGATGTTCTCCGGCACGCGGGACAGGTTCATCAGCAGCTCGTCCAGCGGCAGGCGGGACAGCTCGGCCTGGTCGCGCAGGGCGGTGTTGAGCGTGTTCACCAGCGCCGTGTGGTGGAAGCGGTGGTGCAGCTCCATGGTGCGGGCGTCGATCGCCGCCTCGTTGGCGTCCAGCGCATAGGGCAGGGCAGGGACGGAATGCGGCCCGGTGGGCGGCGCGGCGGGGGCCGGCGCGGCGGCGGGCGCCGTGGGCGCCGGCTGGCCGGGCGAGCCCTGCGCGAAGGCGCGGGCCGAGAGCAGCAAGGCGGGCGCAGCCAGCAGGGCGGCGCGGCGCGAGATGAACGACATGGCGGTTCCTCCTTGGAATCTTGGTGAAAGGTGCGACGCTTGCCGCCCTCTGCAAGCCCGTTAAACAAAGCCGACAACCGAGGAAGCGTTGCCCATGTCGGATGAATCCCTGGTCGTGGCCCGCGAGGGACAGGCCGGCACCTTGCTGATGAACCGCCCCAAGGCGCTGAACGCGCTCGACCTGGCGATGATCCGCGGCTTCCAGGCCGCGCTGGATGCCTGGAGCGGCGACCCGGCGGTGAAGCTGGCTATCCTGGAAGGCGCCGGCGGCAAGGCCTTCTGCGCCGGGGGCGACGTGCGCGCGGTGCGCGACGCCGCCATCGCCGGCGACCGCGCCCCGGTGCGCGCCTTCTTCTCGGAGGAATACGCGGTCAACCAGGGCATCGCCGACTTCCCCAAGCCCTGGGTGTCGCTGATCGACGGCGTGTGCATGGGCGGCGGCATCGGGCTGGCCATCCACAACGGCCCGCGCGTGGTGACCGAGCACGCGCTGCTGGCGATGCCCGAGACCGCCATCGCCCTGTTCCCCGATGTCGGCACCTCCTACATCCTGCCGCGGCTGCCCGGCGCCATCGGCACCTGGCTGGCGCTGACCGGGGCGCGGATGCGCGGGGCGGACAACGTCCATTGCGGCTTCGCCACCCACTACGTCACGCGCGACAAGCTTCCCGCCCTGCGCGCCGCGCTGTTGGAGACGGGCGACGCCGCGGTGGTGGAGCGCTTCGCCGAGACCCCGCCCGAGGCCAGCTTCGCCCCGCACCGCGGCGCCATTGACCGCTGCTTCGGCCAGCCCACCGTGCTGGGCATCGTGCACGCGCTGGAGGCCGATGGCAGCGAATGGGCGCTGGCGCAGCTGGCCATCCTGCGCCGCATGTCGCCCACCTCGCTCTGCGTCTCGCTGGAGCTGCTGCGGCGCGCAGCCAAGCTGGACCTGCCCGGCGCCCTGGCGGAGGAGCTGCACCTGACGGAAGGCGTGGTGCACGGCCACCCGGATTTCCGCGAGGGCGTGCGCTCCGTGCTGGTGGACAAGGACGGCGCCCCGCGCTGGACCCCCGCCACGCTGGAGGAAGTGGACCCCGCCGCGGTGCAGGCGCTGTTCAGGTGACCCTGAAGCGCTCACGGTACGCGGCCGGGCTGGTGCCCAGCCGGGCGCGGAAGGCGGCGCGCATCCGTGCGGCCTCGCCGAAGCCGGCGGCAGCGGCCACTGCCTGCACCGGCAGCCGCGCCTCCTCCAGCAGGGCGCGGGCATGGTCCAGCCGGGCGGCCTCGACCCAGGCGGCGGGGGTCATCCCGGTCGCCGCGCGGAAGCGGCGGTGCAGGCTGCGCGGGCTCGCCGCGGCCTCGCGTGCCATCGCCTCCACCGTCCAGTCGCGGGCCGGCTCGGCGCGCACGCGGTCCAGCAGGGCGGCCAGCCGGCCGGGCGCCGGCGGCACCGGCCCCTCCACGAACTGCGCCTGCCCGCCGGCGCGGTGCGGCGGCACCACCAGGCGGCGCGCCACGGCATTGGCCGCCCGGGCGCCGAAATCCCGCCGCACCAGGTGCAGCAGCGTATCCAGCGCCGCCGCGCTGCCGGCGGCGGTCAGCACCGGCCCGTCCTCGACGTAGAGCGCGCCCGCCTCCAGCCGCACCGTCGGGTGGCGGTCGCGCAGAGCCTCGGCGTAGCGCCAGTGGGTGGTAGCGCGGCGGCCGTCCAGCAGCCCGGCCGCCGCCAGGACGAAGGCGCCCGAACAAAGGCTGACCATGCGCGCGCCGCGCGACGCCGCTTCACGCAGCGCGGCGCAGAGGGCAGCGGGCACCGGCGCGTCCAGGCCACGCCAGCCGGGCACCACCACCGTGCCGGCCTGGGCCAGCACCTCCAGCCCCGCATCGGCCTGCACGCGCAGCCCGCCCAAGCCGCGCAGGGGCCCGTCCTCGGCCGCCACCACGGCCATGCGGTACCAGCCGGGCCCCATCTCGGGCCGCGGCAGGCCGAACACCTCGACCGCGCAGCCGAACTCGAAGGTGCACAGCCCGTCATAGGCCAGCACCGCGACGACCGGGTTTGGCAGGATTCCGGCGGTGCGTGGCATTCCTGCCCATCACCACGCCCGGCCCGGCCATGGCAAGACTTTCCGCATGCCCGTCACCCTGATCCCCCCCGCCCCCTCCGCCGAGGCCGCGGCGCATTTCGCCCGCCGCCTGGCGCTGGAGACCGACTGCGCCGACGTCCACCAGGCCATGCAGGAGGCCGCGCCCGGCTTCGTGCTGCTGGACGTGCGCGGTCCGGGCGCCTTCGCCCGCGGCCACGTGCCGGGCGCGCTGAGCCTGCCGCACCGCGACATCACCGCCGCGCGCATGGCGGCCTGGCCGGAGGACACGCTGTTCGTGGTCTATTGCGCCGGGCCGCACTGCAACGGGGCGGACCGTGCCGCGCTGGCGCTGGCGCGGCTCGGCCGGCCGGTGAAGCTGATGCTGGGCGGCGTCACCGGCTGGCTGGACGAGGGCTTCGCCCTGTCAGCCGGCTGAGGCCAGCAGCACCAGCACCACCCCCGCCGCCACCGCCAGCGCGCCCGCCACGTCCTTGCCGTGCAGGCGCTCGCGCAGGAAGAAGCGGCTGAACGCCAGGGTGAACAGGATCTCCACCTGCCCCACCGCGCGCACCAGCGCGACGGGGGCGAGCGCGAAGCCGATGAACCAGCAGGCCGAGCCGCAGGCCGACAGCGCCCCCACCTGCGCCGAGGAGCGCCAGGTGGCGAAGACCTGCGGCACCGAGCGCGGCTCGCGCCAGGCCAGCCAGCCGCCTTGCAGCAGGGTCTGGATGGCGTTCATCAGCACCACGGTGAACAGCGCCTTCAGCACCGGGTCCGGCCCCGGCAGCGCCCCGTTCGCCGCCCGCCCGCAGATGGCGGCCAGGGCGAAGCAGAACCCCGCCCCCATGCCGCGCAGCGCCGCCGGCTGGACGGAGGCGCGCAGCAGCTCCCGCCCCGACAGCCCGCGCCAGGCCAGGGAAAGGAACATCACCCCGCCCGCGCTGAGCAGCACCCCCTGCCACGCCAGCGGCGACAGCGCCTCGCCCAGCACCAGCACGGTGATCAGGCTGGCCTGGATGGCCTCCGTCTTGGAATAGGCGGTGCCCACCGCGAAGCCGCGCGCGGCGAAGGAGGCGATGAGCAGCACCGTGCCGAAGATCTGCGCGATGCCGCAGGCCGTCACCAGCAGCAGGAACCACGGCGTCGGCGCGCCGAACCAGCCGCCGAAGGCCAGCCAGTAGCCGCCCAGCAGCAGCAGCCCCACCGGCACGCCGTAGAGGTAGCGCACCACGGCGGCGGCGTTCAGCGAAAGCTGCCCGCGCAGCCGCTGCTGCAAGGCGGTGCGCCAGGTCTGGAACAGGGCGGCGGTGCAGGTGGCCAGCACCCAGCCGGGAATCACCGCGCAGCGGTCACGACACGTCCATCTGCAGCCCCTCGCGCCGGATCACCGCCTGCCACTTGGCGATCTCCGCCCGCACGAAGGCGGCGAAGTCGTCCGGGGTGCCGGGCATGGCCACGCCGCCCATCTGGGCAAAGCGCGCCTGGGTTTCCGGCATCTCCAGCAGGGCGTTGATCTGGGCGTTGACGGCGCGCACCGCCGGGGCCGGGGTGTTGGCCGGCGCGAACATGCCGAACCAGGTGTTGACCTCGTAGGGCGCCAGCTCGGGCATCGTCTCGCGGATGGCGGGGATGTCGGGCAGCTGCGGGTTGCGCTCGGCGCTGGTCACGCCCAGGGCGCGCACGCGGCCGGCGCGCACCTGCTCGATGCCCGTGGTCAGGTTGTCGAACATGTACTGGATGTTGCCGGCCACCAGCTCGATCGCCGCCGGGCCGGCGCCGCGGAACGGCACGTGGATGCCCTCGGTGCCCGTCAGCTGGTGGAACCACACGCCCGACAGGTGCGGCGACTGCCCCACCCCCGGCGAGCCGTAGGAGAGCCGCCCCGGATTGGCCCGCAGGTGCGCCACGAACTCGGGCACGGTGCGCGCGGGCACCGAGGGATGCACCACCAGCACGTTCGGCCCGCGGATCATGTTGCCCACCGGCAGCAGGCTTTCCGGCCGGTACTGCAGCCCGCGGAACAGCGAATAGCCGATGGCCTGCGGGCCGATGTTGCCGCTCAGCAGCGTGTGGCCGTCGGCCGGCGCGCGCACCACCTCCATCGTGCCGATGGTGCCGCCGCCGCCCGAGCGGTTCTCCGCCACCGCGTTCACGCCCCAGCGGCTTTGCAGGTGCGCGGCCAGGATGCGCGCCATGATGTCCGTGGTGCCGCCCGGCGCGGCGGGGACGATGATGCGCATCTGCTGGCTGGGCCGCCACTCGGCCTGGGCGCGGGCGGCGGCGGGCAGCATCAGCGCAGGCAGCGCCAGCGCGGCGCGGCGGGTGGGGGTCATGGCGGCGTCCTCCGGTCTCTGGTTGGGCGCAGCATGGCCCAGCACCGCCCGGGCATCAATTCACCGCGCGCGGCGCGTCCGGGCTGTCCAGCGAGAAGGGCGGGATGACGGCGGCGAATTCCTCGCCCGTCGCCGGCACCACCATGTGGTAGAGGCCGCGCATGAAGCCCGAGGGCGTGCCCAGCGGCGTGCCGGAGGTATAGGTGAAGGCCTCGCCCGGTTCCAGCACCGGCTGCTCGCCCACCACGCCCTCGCCGTGCACGCGCTGGGTCTGGCCGCGCCCGTCGGTGATCAGCCAGGTGCGGCGCAGCAGCTGCACCGTCACCTCCGACAGGTTGGCGATCTCGACCCGGTAGGCCCACAGCCACGCGCCCTTCTCCGGCTCCGACTGGTCCTCCAGGAACACGGTCTGCACCGTCACGCGCACGCCGCGCGTGGTGGCGACGTAGGCGTCGCTCATCGCCGGGCCAGCGCGGTGGCGATGCCCGCGCCCACCATGGCGCCGCCGCCGGCCCGATGCATCCAGCGCCGCACGCCCGGCGCGCGGATCGCCGCGCCCAGCCGGGTGGCGAAGGCGCCATAGGCCAGCACGTTCAGCGTGCCCAGCCCGACGAAGGTGGCCAGCAGGATGGCGCCCTGCGGCGGCAGGGGCCGGGCGGGGTCCACGAATTGCGGCAGGAAGGCCACGAAGAAGCCGATGCTCTTGGGGTTCAGCACCGTCACCAGGAAGGCGTCGCGGAAGGCGCGGCGGGCGGGCAGGGGCGGCGGCGCCTCCACCGGCGCGCGCCAGAGCTTGATGCCCAGCCAGACCAGGTAGGCCGCGCCCAGCCACTTCACCGCGGTGAAGAGGTCGGCCGAGGCCGCCAGCACGGCACCCAGCCCCAGTAGCGACACCAGCAACGCGATGCTATCCCCCAGCGCCACGCCCGCAGCCGTGGGCAGCACCGCGCGCCAGCCGCCGGCGGCGGCGCGGGTGACCACGAAGACCACCACCGGCCCCGGGATGGCGACGGCGATGGCGGAGGCGACGGCGAAGGCCAGCAAGGTTTCGGGGCTCATGCCCCCAAGGCTACTCCGCCGCGCGCGGCTGCGCCACGGCCGCCGCGTCCAGCGCGATCGCCAGGTCCTCGATCAGGTCGGCCACGTCCTCCAGCCCCACCGACAGGCGCACCGTGCCCTCGCCGATGCCCAGCCGCGCCCGCTCCTCGGCACCGACGCGCATGTGGGTGGTGGTGGCCGGGTGGGTGGCGAGCGACTTGGAATCGCCCAGGTTGTTGGACACGTCCACCAGCTCCAGCGCGTTCATGAAGCGGAAGCAGGCGTCCTTCCCGCCGCGGATGTCGAAGGTCACCAGGGTGCCGCCCGCGCTCATCTGCGCCATCGCCAGCTTCTGCTGCGGGTGGTCGGGGCGGAAGGGATACAGCACGCGCGAGACCTCCTCGCGCTCGGCCAGGAAGTCGGCCACGGCGGCGGCGTTGCGGCACATCTGGTCCACCCGCAGCTTCAGCGTCTCCAGCCCCTTGAGCACCACCCAGGCGTTGAAGGGGCTCAGCGAGGGGCCGGTGTTGCGGATGAAGGGCAGCAGCACCTCGTTCACCCATTGCGCGCGGCCCAGCACGGCGCCGCCCAGCACGCGGCCCTGGCCGTCCATGTGCTTGGTGCAGGAATACACCACCACGTCGGCGCCCAGCTCCAGCGGGCGCTGGAGCAAGGGCGTGGCGAAGACGTTGTCCACCACCACCAGCGCGCCGGCCGCATGCGCCAGCTTCGCCACGGCGGCGATGTCCACCATCTCCAGCATCGGGTTGGAGGGGCTTTCCAGCAGCACCATCGCAGTGGGCTGGCTCAGCGCGCCCTTCCACTGCTCCAGGTCCGCGCCGTCCACGAAGACGCTCTCGATGCCGTAGCGCGGCAGCAGGGTGGAGACGATCCAGTGGCAGGAACCGAACAGCGCGCGCGACGCCACCAGCCGGTCCCCGGCCTTCAGGTGGCTCAGCAGCGCGGCGTGCACCGCGGCCATGCCGGTGGCGGTGGCCTTGCAGGCCTCGGCGCCTTCCAGCAGGGCCAGGCGCTCCTCCAGCATCGCCACCGTCGGGTTGCCGAAGCGGGAATACTGGTAGTGCTGGACCTCGTTCTTGAAGGTGGCCTCCGCCTGCTCGGCGTCGTCGTAGACGAAGCCGGAGGTGAGGAAGAGCGCCTCCGCCGTCTCGCCATGGTGGGAGCGCGACAGGCCGCCGCGGACGAGCTGCGTGGCGGGGCGGAACTTGCGGGACATGGCAGGACCTCAAACGCGAACAGGCGTCCGGCACCGTGGAACGGTGGGCCGTTTAGCGCGCTTGTTTTGCAGGACGCATCCTGCCCCGCCGGAACCGGGACCTCGCCGCAAGCTGGCCGGACAAATCGCGAGGGGTGGCGGCAGAGGTAGCGCCCGCGCGCCGGCTGCGTCAACATGGCCGGCATGGACGGCTTCGACCCCGGCGTGATCGCCGCCCTGCGCGAGGATTTGCCGGAGGACGCGCTGCGCCACATCCTGCGCACCTTCGAGGCCGACCTGGCGCGCCTGCTGGGCGAGCTGGTAGCCGCCGCCCAGGCCGGCCGGCGCGACGCCTACCTGCACGCGGCGCACGCCCTGGCCGGCGCCGCCGGGGCGGTGGGGCTGACCGGGCTGGAAGCCGAGGCGCGCATCGCCATGGACCCCGCCCAGCCCGAGGGGCCGGCCGCCGTCATCCCGCGCCTGCTGGCCCGGGGCCGCGCCGGGCTGGCGGTGCTGACGCGCGAGATCGGTTGAGCGCCGCGCGCATCCTGCTCATCGAGGACACCCCCTCGCAGGCGGAGCTGGCCCTCGCGCAGCTGCGCGCCCTGGGCTACGAGGTGCGCCACGCCGCCACGGGCAGCGAGGCGCTGGCCATCGCGCAGGGCTGGCAGCCGGAGGTGGCGCTGGTGGACCTGGGCCTGCCCGACATGGCCGGCTTCGCGGTGATGGAGCGCCTGGACGGGCCGGCCATGGTGGTGCTCACCGCCCAGGGCAGCGTGGCGACGGCGGTGGAGGCGATGAAGCGCGGCGCCGGCGACTTCATCGTCAAGCCCTGGAAGCGCGAGCGACTGCACGCCACCATCGAGAGCGAGCTGGAGAAGCGCCGCCTGCGCGTGGAGCTGCGCGCGGCGAAGGAGGCGCTGAACCCCTCGCGCTTCGGCCCCTTCATCGGCGCCAGCGCGGCGATGCAGGCGGTGTACCGCACGGTCCAGGCGGTGGCGGCCAGCAAGGCCAGCGTCTTCGTCACGGGCGAGAGCGGCACCGGCAAGGAGCTGGCGGCGGAGGCGCTGCACGGCGCCAGCCCGCGCGCCAAGGGGCCCTTCGTGGCGCTGAACTGCGGCGCCATCCCCAAGGACCTGCTGGAGGCGGAGATCTTCGGCGTGGTGAAGGGCGCCTTCACCGGCGCCGGCGAGAGCCGCGACGGCGCCGCCCAGCGCGCCCATCGCGGCACCCTGTTCCTGGACGAGATCGGCGAGATGCCGATGGACGCCCAGGTGAAGCTGCTGCGCTTCATCCAGACCGGCGTGGCCCAGCCGGTGGGCGGCGGGGAGGGGCGCCGGCTGGACGTGCGCTTCGTCGCCGCCACCAACCGCGACATCGAGGCCGAGGTCGCCGAGGGCCGCTTCCGCGAGGACCTGTTCTGGCGCCTCTACGTGGTGCCGGTGGAGCTGCCGCCGCTGCGCGGGCGCGGGGCGGATGGCGTGCTGCTGGCGCGCCACTTCCTCGCCGCCTTCGCGAAGGAGGAGGGCAAGGCGTTCCGCCGCCTGTCGCCGGAGGCCGAGGCGGCGATCCAGGCCAACCCATGGCCCGGCAACGTGCGGCAATTGCAGAACGCCCTGCGCAACGCCGTGGTGCTGCATGACGGCGAGGTGCTGGAGGCCGCGATGCTGCCCGCCGCCCTGATGCGCGGCGCCGCGCCGGAGGCCCGGCCGGCCGGCACGGCGCCGGTGGCCGCCCCTGCGGTGGAGCCGCTGGCGGCGCTGGAGAAGCGCGCCATCCTGCACGCCCTGGAGGTGACAGGGCAGGACGTGGCCGCCGCCGCGCGGCTGCTGGAGGTCAACCCCTCGACCATCTACCGCAAGCTTCAGGCCTGGAAGGGGCAGGCCACATAAAGACATGTTTATGCCTCTAGGCATCGGTCGGCGGCTCTGGTAAGGCGCGCGCCGAACACCCGACCCGCGAGGATGGACTGATGCCGGTGGCCGCCGAATACGTCGTGAAGGATCTCTCCCTGGCCGATTGGGGCCGCAAGGAGATCAACATGGCCGAGGACGAGATGCCCGGCCTGATGGCGACCCGCGCCGAGTACGGCAAGGCGCAGCCGCTGAAGGGCGCGCGCGTCGCCGGCTGCCTGCACATGACCATCCAGACCGCCGTGCTGATCGAGACGCTGGTGGCGCTGGGCGCCGACGTGCGCTGGTCGTCGTGCAACATCTTCTCCACGCAGGACCACGCCGCGGCCGCCATCGCCGCCGCCGGCGTGCCGGTCTTCGCCAAGAAGGGCGAGACGCTGGAGGAATACTGGGACTACGTCCGCAAGACGCTGGAATGGGGCGATGGCGGCACGCCCAACATGCTGCTGGACGATGGCGGCGACATGACGCTGCTGGTCCATTACGGCCTGCGCGCCGAGCAGGGCGACGTGGCCTTCCTCGACAAGGCTTCGAACGAGGAGGAGACGGTCTTCTTCGCCCTCATCAAGAAGTGCCTGAGCGAGAAGCCGGGCTGGTTCGCCAAGCTGGCCGCCAGCATCAAGGGCGTGTCGGAGGAGACGACGACCGGCGTGCACCGCCTGTATTCCATGGCGAAGGAGGGCAAGCTGCTGTTCCCCGCCATCAACGTGAACGACAGCGTCACCAAGTCGAAGTTCGACAACCTGTATGGCTGCCGCGAGAGCCTGGTGGACGCCATCCGCCGCGGCACCGACGTGATGATGGCCGGCAAGATCGCCATGGTCGCGGGCTTCGGCGACGTGGGCAAGGGCAGCGCCGCCTCGCTCCGCAACGCCGGCTGCCGCGTGATGGTGAGCGAGGTTGACCCCATCTGCGCGCTGCAGGCCGCGATGGAGGGCTACGAGGTGGTGACGATGGAGGACGCCGCCCCGCGCGCCGACATCTTCGTCACCGCCACCGGCAACGTGGACGTGATCACCGCCGACCACATGCGCGCGATGAAGCACCGCGCCATCGTCTGCAACATCGGCCACTTCGACAGCGAGATCCAGGTCGCGGCGCTGCGCAACCACAAGTGGGACAACGTGAAGCCGCAGGTGGACGAGATCGAGTTCCCCGACGGCAAGCGCATCATCCTGCTGAGCGAGGGCCGCCTGGTGAACCTGGGCAACGCCACCGGCCACCCGAGCTTCGTGATGTCGGCGTCCTTCACCAACCAGACGCTGGCGCAGATCGAGCTGTGGACGGACGGCGCCAAGTACGAGAACAAGGTCTACGTCCTGCCCAAGCACCTGGACGAGAAGGTGGCCCGCCTGCACCTGGAGAAGGTGGGCGCCAAGCTGACGACGCTGCGCCCCGAGCAGGCCAGCTACATCGGCGTGACGCCGCAGGGCCCCTTCAAGGCCGAGGCCTACCGCTACTGAGCCGGCAAGGCGCGGCGCCGGGCGCCGCGCCTTGCACGCGTCATCCGTGCGCCGGGCGCGTTCCCGCGCGCCTGGCCGCGCCGCCTGGACGCTGCCATGCGCCCGGATTCTGCCCGGGCACCCCAAGGCGCCTGTTGTGCCTCGCTGGCCGCGCGCCTAATGAGGCCCGCGACGGGGCGTAGCACAGCCTGGTAGTGCGCCTGCTTTGGGAGCAGGAGGCCGGAGGTTCGAATCCTCTCGCCCCGATGCCCGCTATTCCACCAGCGCCGCCCCATCCCGCCGCGGGTCGGTGCCCGCGGTCACCCGCCCGCGCTGCAGGCGGATGATGTTCAGCCCCGAGTTCATCTCCCGCGCCTCGGCCGGCACGCCGCGGGCCACCAGCGCCGGCAGCAGCCCGGCGGCGGCGGTGCCCTGCTCCAGCTCCACCTGCGCGTTCAGCGGGCCGGCATGCGGCAGCGCGGCCGCGGCCTGGGCGTCCATGTTCCAGTCCAGCAGCGCAACCGCCGCCTGCGCCACGTAGCCGATGATGCGCGCCCCGCCGGGCGAGCCCAGCGCCGCTTCCAGCCGCCCGTCGCGGAACACCAGCAGCGGCGACATGGAGGAGCGCGGGCGCTTGCCGCCCTCCACCCGGTTCGCCACCGGCCGCCCCTCCACCTCCGGCCGGAAGGAGAAGTCGGTCAGCTGGTTGTTCAGCACGAAGCCGCGCACGACGATGCGCGCGCCGAACACGCTTTCCACCGTGGTGGTCATGGATACCGCGTTGCCCTCGGCATCCAGGATGGAGACGTGGCTGGTGCCACCCTCCGGCTGCGGCGGCTGGCTGGCCAGGGGCGGGCCGTCGCGCCGCGGGTTGCCGGCGCGCGGCTGCGCCACCGCCTGGTCCAGCGACAGCAGCTGCGCGCGCTGCGTCACGTAGGCCGGGTCCAGCAGCCCGGCGACCGGCACCGGGGCGAAGGCGGGGTCGGCCATGAACAGGTTGCGGTCGGCGAAGGCCAGCCGCCCGGCCTCGCCCAGCAGCATGGCGGCGTCCGCCCCGGCGGGGTCCAGCGCGCCCATCTCGAAGTGGCGCAGCAGCTGCAGGATCTGCAGCACCACCGCCCCGCCCGAGGGCGGCGGCACGGCGCAGACCTGGAAGGCGCGATAGGGCAGGCAGATCGGCGCGGCGGCGCGCGCCTCGTAGCCGGCCAGGTCGTCGGCGGTCATCAGCCCCGGGTTCGTGGGGTGGCTGCGCACCGCGCGCACGATGTCGGCGGCGATGGGGCCGCGGTGCAGCGCGTCCGCCCCGCCCTCGGCCACCGCGCGCAGGGTGGCGGCCAGGGCCGGGTTGCGCAGCGTCGCCCCCTCGGCCAGGGCGGTGCCGTCGGGGTTCAGGAACAGCGCCCGCGCCGCCGGGTCGCGGGCCAGGGTCGCGGCGGCGCCCGCGATCTCGCGCGACAGCCGGGCGCCGACCGGGAAGCCTTCCTCCGCCAGCCGGACCGCCGGCTCGAACAGCCGCGCCCAGGGCAGCTTCCCCTGCGCGCGGTGCGCCGCCTCCAGCGCCCGCAGCGCGCCCGGCACCCCCACGGCGCGCCCGCCCACCACGGCGTCCATGAAGGGCATGGGCTGGCCATCGCGCAGGAACATGTCGGTCCGTGCGGCGGCGGGCGCCGTCTCCCGCCCGTCCCAGGCGGACAGCGCACGGGCAGGGGCGTTCCAGTGCAGCAGGAACAGCCCGCCGCCGATGCCAGAGGATTGCGGCTCCACCAGCGTCAGCACCGCCTGCACCGCCACCGCGGCGTCCACCGCGCCGCCGCCGGCGCGCAGCATGGCCATGCCGGCCTCGGCCGCCAGCGGGTGGCCGGCCGCCACCGCCAGGCGCGGGGCATCCTGCGCCCGCCCCCCGAGGGGCGAGAGGAGCAGCAGCAGAAGGAGGAGGAAGCGCATCATCCCAGCCTTAACCCGGATGGGAAGCCCAGGTCACGCCCGCCTTGCGCGGCGCCGGTAGGACAGCGCCTCCGCCACGTGCGCGCGGGTCACCGCCGCGCTGCCCGCGAGGTCGGCGATCGTGCGCGCCACCCGCCGCGTGCGGGTGAAGCCGCGGGCGGACAGGCCCAGCCGCTCGGCGGCCTGTTCCAGCAGCGCCAGGGCATCGCCTTGCATGGCGAGGGTGGAGTCCAGCGCCTCGCCCTCGGCGGCGGCGTTGTGGCGCGGCCCGGCCTCGCCGTAGCGGGCGCGCTGGCGCCCGCGGGCGGCGCGCACGCGGGCGGCGACGGCGGCGCTGGCTTCGCCGCGCGGGGCGCGGGCCAGCTCGGCGGGCGGCACCGGCTGCACCTCCACCACCAGGTCCATGCGGTCCAGCAGGGGGCCGCTGATCTTGTCCAGGTAGTCCTCGCCGCAGCGCGGGGCGCGGGCGCATTCGCGGCCCGGCGTGCCGAGCTGGCCGCAGCGGCACGGGTTCATCGCCGCCACCAGCTGGAAGCGCGCGGGGAAGGTGACGTGGGCCTGCACGCGCGCGATCACGGCGCGGCCGGATTCCAGCGGCTGGCGCAGCGCCTCCAGCGCCGGGCGCGGGAATTCCGGCCATTCGTCCATGAACAGCACGCCGTGATGCGCCAGGCTGATCTCGCCCGGCCGCCCCTTCGCGCCGCCGCCCACCAGCGCGGCCTGCGAGGCGCTGTGATGCGGGTCGCGGAAGGGCGGGCAGGTCAGCAGCCGGCCGTCGCGCAGCAGCCCGGCGACGGAATGGACCATGGATAGCTCCAGCGCCTCGCGCGCGCTCAGCTCTGGCAGCAGGCCGGGCAGGCGGGCGGCCAGCATGGACTTGCCGGCGCCGGGCGGGCCGACCAGCAAGAGGTTGTGCCCGCCGGCCGCCGCGATCTCCAGCGCGCGCTTGGCGCTTTCCTGGCCCTTCACCTCGGCGAGGTCCGGCCCCGGCGGCGGCGCGGTGGCCAGCGAGGGCGGCGCGGGTTCGCCCAGGATCTGCGTGCCCTTGAGGTGGTTCAGCAGCGCCGGCAGGTCGGCGGGCGCCAGCACGCGGCCGCGCGCCGCCCAGGCGGCCTCGGCGCCCTGGGCCTCGGGGCAGACCAGGCCCAGGCCGCGCTCGGCGGCGGCGAGTGCGGCGGGCAGGACGCCGGCCACCGGGTGCAGCACGGCGTCCAGCGACAGCTCCCCCAGCGCGGCGAATTGCGCCATCTCCTCGGCCGGGATCACCTCCATCGCCGTCAGCAGCGCCAGCGCGATCGGCAGGTCGTAATGCGAGCCTTCCTTCGCCAGGTCGGCGGGGGCGAGGTTCACCAGCACGCGCTTCGCCGGCAGCGCCAGCCCCATGGAGGCCAGCGCGCCGCGCACCCGCTCGCGGCTCTCGCCCACCGCCTTGTCCGCCATGCCGACCAGGATGAAGGCCGGCAGGCCGGAGGTGAGCTGCACCTGCACCTCCACCGGCACGGCCTCGATGCCCTGGAAGGCGAAGGTGGTCACGCGGGCGAGGCTCATGCGGACTGTGTCCGCATGAGCGGTTCTTGCGCCCTCAGACGCCGGGCGCGCGCATTCGCGCGCTTGGCTTCGCCGGACTGCCGGCGGCGCGCATTCGCGCGCTCGGCCCGCGGCGCGGGCCGCTGGTGCTGGCTCTTCGGAAACGGGCTCTCCATCCCGCGCGCATCGCAGACGCAACCTCCGATGGCAAGGCCGCCGATTGCCGCGCGCGGGGTGCGGCGGTAATGCGAGGGGCACCGACAAGGGAAGCTGCGCCATGACCGAACGCTCCGGCCCGCTCAAGGGCCTCAAGGTCCTCGACCTCACCCGCGTGCTCGCCGGGCCGACCTGCACGCAGATGCTGGGCGACCTGGGCGCGGAGGTTATCAAGGTGGAGCGCCCGCAGGCCGGCGACGACACCCGCGGCTTCGCCCCGCCCTTCTGGCCCGGCACGCAGGAGAGCGCCTACTTCCTCGGCGTCAACCGCAACAAGCTCAGCGTCACGCTCGACATCGCCACGCCTGAGGGCCAGGCGGTGGTGCACCGCCTGCTGGAGCATTGCGACATCCTGGTGGAGAACTTCAAGGTCGGCGCCCTGGCGAAGTACGGCCTGGGCTGGGAGCAGCTGAAGGCGAAGCACCCGCGCCTGATCTACTGCTCCATCACCGGCTTCGGGCAGACCGGCCCCTACGCCCCGCGCCCGGGCTACGACGCGCTGATCCAGGCGATGGGCGGCGTGATGAGCCTGACCGGCGAGCCCGGCGGCTCCCCGCAGAAGGTGGGCGTGCCGGTGGCGGACCTGTTCGCCGGCCTGTACGGCTGCATCGGCATCCTGGCCGCGGTGAACCACCGCAACAGCACCGGCGAGGGCCAGCAGGTGGACATCGGCATGCTGGACACCCACGTGGCCTGGCTGGCGAACCAGGGGATGAACTTCCTGGCCACGAAGGAGAACCCGCCGCGCCTGGGCAACCAGCACCCCAACATCAGCCCGTACCAGGAGTTCCCGACGAAGGATGGCTACATCATCCTCGCCGTCGGCAACGACCCGACCTTCGAGCGCTTCTGCAAGTCCTTCGGCTGCGAGCACCTGCTGGAGGATGCCCGCTTCCAGACCAACGCCAGCCGCGTGCAGAACCGCGACCTGGTGACGCAGACGCTGACGCCGGTGATGCAGGGCCGCACCACCGCCGAATGGGTCGAGGCGCTGGAGGCGAAGAAGATCGGCTGCGGCCCGATCAACACGCTGAAGGAGGTCTTCGCCGACCCGCACGTGCAGGCGCGCGGCATGCTGATGACGCTGCCGCATGCCAGCGGCGCCACGGTGGAGGTGATCGCCAACCCGGTGAAGCTTTCCGCCACGCCGGCCGACTACCCGGTGCCGCCGCCGGTGCTGGGCCAGCACAACGAGCAGGTGCTCAAGGGCCTGCTGGGGCTGAGCGACGCAGAGGTCGCCGCCGCCCAGGGCAACCCGGCGAAGCAGGCCGCCGAGTGATGCGGCGCGGCGCCTGTTCCTTTCTGCTGGCCGGGCGGTTCCACCGCCTCGCCTGGGTGGAATGGGGGCCGGAGGACGGCGCGCCGGTGCTGTGCGTGCACGGCCTGACGCGCAACGGGCGCGACTTCGACGCGCTGGCCCATGCGCTGGCGGCGCAGGGGCGGCGCGTCATCTGCCCGGACCTGCCGGGGCGCGGCGCCTCCGACTGGCTGCCCGACCCGGCGCTGTACCAGCCGCCCTCCTACGTGGTGGCGCTGGCCCACCTGCTGGCGCGGCTGGACGGACCCGTGGACTGGGTCGGCACCTCGCTGGGCGGCATTTGCGGCATGCTGGTCGCGGCCGGGCCGGGCAACCCGATCCGCAAGCTGGTGCTGAACGACGTGGGCGCGCGCATCCCGGCCGAGGCGCTGGCGCGCATCGGCGCCTATCTCGCCGCCGCGCCGACGGTGTTCGCCGACCTCGCGGCGGTGGAGGCGTATTTGGCGCGCGTGCACGCGCCCTTCGGCCCGGGCACCGACTTCGCGCACTTGGCGCGGCATTCGGTGCGCGAGGTGCCGGGCGGGCTGGCGCTGCACTACGACCCCGCCATCGCCGCGCCCTTCAACGCCGCGCCGCCGGCCGATGCCGACCTCTCGATGGTCTGGGCGCTGGGCACCGCGCCGACGCTCATCATCCGCGGCGAGAGCAGCGACCTGCTGACGGGATCCGACGCGCGCGCCATGGCAGCGAAGCCGGGCGCGCGGCTGCTGGAGATCGCCGGCGCGGGCCACGCGCCGAGCCTGATGAACGACGCGCAAATCCAGGCGTTGCAAGGCTTTCTCGCGGAGTCCTGATCCGCAACCGCCGCTTCCCGCGGAACGTTGCACCGGCCTCACAAACCGCAAGGCCGTGCCATGCTTCCCCGCCGTCTCTTCCTCGCCACGCCCTTCGCCCTCGCCGCCTGCGGCGGGGCGGAGGCCGACCCCACTGGCGAGGCAACGCCGGAGATGCGCGCCCTGCTGCAAGGCTTCCTGCGCCGCAACGGGCCGGAAGCCGGGCAAGCCGACCCGCCGCGCTTCCGCGGGCAGTCCACCCTGGCGCAGATCGCCGAGGCGCAGCACCCCGGCGAGCGCCATCCCATGGCCCGGCACGAGGCGCTGGAGGTGCCCACCCCCTTCGGCGAGACGCTGCCCGCGCGCCTCTACCTGCCCGAGGGGCTGGGCGAGCGGCCGCCGCTGGTGGTGTTCTTCGGCAACGGCGCCTGGATCGGCGGGTCGCTCGACGCCAGCGAGCCGCTGGCCAAGGCGCTGGCGACGGAGGCCGGCGCCATGCTGCTCTCCGTCCAGGGCCGGCTGGCGCCGGAGCACCGCTTCCCCATCGCCCACGAGGACGCGCTCTCGGCGTGGCGCTGGGCGGTGCGGCAATCCGCCACGCTGGGCTTCGACCCGCGCCGCATGGCGATGGCCGGCGAGGGCTCGGGCGCGAACCTGGCGCTGGCCACCGCGCTGGCCGCGCGCGACCAGCACCTGCCGCGCCCGGTGGCGCTGGCGCTGGGCACGCCGATGATCGGCGCCGGCGGCGACACCGCCAGCATGGCGCGCTACGCCAAGGCCCGCCCGCTGGACGCCGAGGCGGCGCGCCGCGCCCTGCGCCTGGTGTCGCGCGGCCCGCGCGACCTGCAGGACGCGCGCATGGACCCGGCCCGCCGCGCCACCCTGGCCGGCCTGCCGCGCACCCTGATCGTCAACGCGCAGATCGACCCCTTGCTGGACGAGGGCGCGGCGCTGGAAACCGCGCTGGTCGCCGCCGAGGTGCCGGTGCGCCGCATCGTGTTCCCCGGCGTCACCCACGGTTTCCTGGGCTGCGGCGCGGCGCTGCCCGAAGCGCGCCTGGCCCAGCGCGAGATGGGGGCGGAGCTGCGCGCGGGCTTCGCGGCCATCCGCGACCCGGTGCCGGCGCCGCCGGTGATGGCGAACCGCAACGCCCGCGTCGCGCGGCGTTAGCCCCGCGCCGACGGGTGCATCGCGGCGGGCGCAGGCCCAGGCGCCGGCCGCGCCTGATCGAAGCCCGCGGCGGTGCGGGTCAGCCCGCGCGCAGCAGCCGCGCGGCGCTGACCGCGAAATAGGTGAGGATGCCGTTGGCGCCGGCGCGCTTGAAGGCCATCAGCGCCTCCATCATCGCGCGGTCATGGTCCAGCCAGCCGTTGCGCACAGCGGCCATCACCATGCTGTATTCGCCGCTGACCTGGTACACGAAGGTGGGCAGGCCGAATTCGCGCCGCACGCGGTGCAGCACGTCCAGGTAGGGCAGGCCGGGCTTCACCATCACCATGTCCGCGCCCTCGGCGATGTCCAGCGCCACCTCGCGCAGCGCTTCGTCGCTGTTGGCGGGGTCCATCTGGTAGGTCTTCTTGTCGGCGGGGCCGAGGCGGTTGGCGCCCACCGTGCTGCCCACCGCGTCCCGGAACGGCGCGTAGAAGCCCGAGGCGTATTTCGCCGCGTAGGACATGATGCGCGTGTGCACCAGGCCGCGCGCATCCAGCGCCCGGCGGATGGCGCCCACCCGGCCATCCATCATGTCGGACGGCGCGATGCAGTCCACGCCGGCCTCGGCCTGCAGCACGGCCATGCGGGTGAGCACGGAGACGGTCGCCTCGTTGTCCACCTCGCCCGCGCGGATCACGCCGTCATGGCCGTGGGTGGTGTGGGTGTCCAGCGCCACGTCGCCGATCAGGCCCAGCGCCGGATAGGCGGCCTTCAAGGCGCGGGCGGCGCGGCACAGGAGGTTCTCCGGGTCCAGCGCGCCGGTGCCTTCCTCGTCGCGCGCCTCCATGGGCGTGTAGGGGAACAGCGCGACGGCGGGGATGCCGAGCTCCACCGCCTCCGCCACATGCGCCACCACCCGGTCCACGCTGACGCGGAACACGCCGGGCATGGAGGGCACCTCGTCGCGCTGCCCCTCGCCGGCCGTCAGGAAGATGGGCCAGATGAGGTCCTGCACCGCCAGCCGCGTCTCGGCCGAAAGCGCGCGGCTCCAGCCATCCATGCGGTTGCGGCGCAGGCGGGTGAGGGGGAAGGAACCCGGAAGCTGCATCTCAACCGATCGCTTGCTCGAGGTCGGCGATGATGTCGTCCACGTGCTCGATGCCGATGGACAGGCGCACGTAGCCCGGCGTGACGCCGCTCATCCGCTGCTCCTCCTCGTTGAGCTGCGAATGCGTCGTCGTCGCCGGATGGATGGCGAGGCTGCGCGCATCGCCGATGTTGGCGACGTGGTAGAACAGCTTCAGGCGCTCGATGAAGGCGCGCCCGGCCTCCGCGCCTTCCTTCAGCTCGAAGCCGAGGAGGCTGCCCATGCCGCCCTTCAGGTGCTCCGCCGCGCGCCGCGCCGCCTCGCCCTGCGCCAGCGAGGGGTGGGTGACGCTCGCCACCTTGGGGTGCTGCGCCAGCCAGGCGGCGACGCGCAGGGCGTTGGCGCAATGGCGCTCCATCCGCAGCGGCAGCGTCTCCAGCCCCTGGATCGCCATGAAGGCGTTGAAGGGCGACAGGGGCGCGCCGAGGTCGCGCAGCAGGCAGGTCCGCATCCGCAGGATGTAGGCGATGGGGCCCAGCGGCTTCGCCGCCTCCGTCCAGACCGCGCCGTGATAGGAGGGGTCGGGCGTGTTCAGCGTGGGGAAGCGCGCGCCGCCCGCCGCCCAGTCGAAATTGCCGCCATCGATGACGATGCCGCCGATGGAGGTGCCATGCCCGCCGATCCACTTGGTCGTGGAGTGCATGACCACCGCCGCCCCGTGCTGGAACGGCTTGCAGATCACCGGCGCGGCGGTGTTGTCCATGATGAGCGGGATGCCCAGGCGCCGGCCCAGCGTGGCGACCTCGGCGATGGGGAAGACCTGGAGCTTGGGGTTGGGCAGCGTCTCGGCGTACCAGCAGCGGGTGCGCTCGTCGCTGGCCTTGGCGAAGTTCTCCGGGTCCACCGGGTCCACGAAACGGACCTTGATGCCGAACTGCTTGAGCGTGTTGGCGAACAGGTTCCAGGTGCCGCCATACAGGTCGGTGGAGCTGACGATGTTGTCGCCCGCCGCGCAGAGGTTCATCACGCAGAAGGTCGTCGCCGCCTGGCCCGAGCCGACCGCCAGCGCCGCCACCCCGCCCTCCAGTGCGGCGAGGCGCGTTTCCAGCGCGTCGCAGGTGGGGTTCATGATGCGGGTGTAGATGTTGCCCAGCTCCTGCAGGCCGAACAGCCGCGCCGCGTGGCCGGTGTCCTGGAACTGGAAGGAGGTGGTCTGGTGGATCGGCACCGCGACCGACCCGGTCGTGGGGTCGGCGCGGTGGCTGCCGCCGTGCAGGGCGATGGTCTCGGGCTTCATGGCGTGGGTTCCGCGGTGTCTGGCCGCGGAACCATGGCACCATGGCGCGGCGCTGTCAGCGGGGGCGCGCCGTCTCCCGCCCGATGGCGAAGGCGCCGGCGGTGGTCCACTGCCCTTCCAGCGTGCCGTCGCGCCGGATCTCGTAGATGCCCATGCCGGTCTGCCCGCCCAGCGAGAAGGCGGTGGCCAGGGTCAGCCCGCTCACCATCGCCACGCCCTCGATGACGTCCTGCCCGATGGTCCAGACCACGCGGAAGGACGCCAGGCCCACCTGCGTCAGCAGCATGCTGCCGGTGTATTCCGTGCCGTCCGGGTTGGCGCCGCTGACGTCGTAGGTGCCCGAGCGCTGCGCCGCCGCCGGCCCGCCCAGGGTGAGCGCCAGCAGCGCCCCGTAGATCAACCGCCTCATCCTCTGCCTTCCTTCACCACCGCCACGCGCAGCGCATTCGTCGCGCCCGGCGTGCCGAAGGGAACGCCGGCCGTGACCACGATCTCCTCCCCCGGCTGGGCGAAGCCCTCGCCCAGCGCGGCGCGGGAGGCGCGCGCGACCATCTCCGTCATCGAGTGGATATCCGGAACCGTCAGCGGATGCACCCCCCAGGCCACCGCCAGCCGCCGGGCGCTGCTTTCCAGCGTGGTCAGGCCCAGGATGGGGCAGTCCGGCCGCTCGCGCGCCACGCGCAGCGTGGTGGAGGCGGTGGTGGTGAAGGTGGCGATGACGCGCGCGCCGATGGTGTGCGCCACCTGCCGCGCCGCGGCGGCGATGGCCCCGGCCGAGCTGCGCTCCGGCTCCGGCCGCTTGGCGTCGGTCAGCTGGCGCCAGCCCTCGTCCTGCTCCACCCGGGCGACGATGCGGTCCATGATGTTCACCGCCTCGAAGGGGTACTGCCCGGCGGCCGTCTCGGCGGAAAGCATCACCGCGTCGGCGCCGTCGAACACCGCGGTGGCCACGTCGCTCGCCTCGGCGCGGGTGGGGGCGGGGGCGGTGATCATGCTTTCCAGCATCTGGGTGGCCACCACCACCGGCAGGCCGCGCTGGCGGGCGGCGCGGACGATGCGCTTCTGCACCAGCGGCACCTCCTCCGGCGGCAGCTCCACGCCCAGGTCGCCGCGCGCCACCATCACGCAATCCGCGAGGTCGAGGATGCCGTCCAGGTTCTCCACCGCCTGGGGCTTCTCCATCTTCACCATGATCCAGGCGCGGCCATCGGCGATGGCCTTGGCTTCCGCCACGTCCTCCGGCCGCTGCACGAAGCTCAGGCCCACGTACTCGATGCCCAGCGGCAGCACGAAGTCCAGGTCCTCGCGGTCCTTGCGCGTCAGCGCCGGGATGGGCAGCGGCACGTCGGGCACGTTCACGCCCTTGCGGTCGGACAGCGGGCCGCCGACCAGCACCTCCGCCTCCAGGTGGTCGTCGGCGACGGCACGCAGCACGCGCAGCTTCAGCTTGCCGTCATCCAGCAGCAGCGTGGTGCCGATGCGCGCGGCGTTGATGATCTCCGGGTGCGGCAGCTGCACGCGCTGCACGTCGCCCGGCGTGGGGTTGAGGTCCAGGCGGAAGCGCGCGCCCTGCTGCAGCGACACCCGCCCGCCGCCGAACTTGCCCACGCGCAGCTTCGGCCCCTGCACGTCGGCCAGGATGCCGATGGGCCGGCCGGTGCGGCGCTCCACCTCGCGGATCATGCCGATGCGCGCCGCGTGGTCCTCGTGCGAGCCGTGCGAGAAGTTGAGGCGGAACACGTCCGCCCCCGCCCTGAACAGCTTCTCGATCACCTCGATGGTGGAACTCGCCGGGCCGAGGGTGGCGATGATCTTGGTGCGGCGGTGGCGCCGCAGCGGGATGCGCATGTCTCACTCCCCGGCGAGCAGGATGGCCCGCACGTCGTTCACGTTGGTCAGCGTCGGCCCGGTGCGGATCAGCGTCCCGGCGGCCTCGAACACGTCATAGGAACGGTGCGTTGCCAGGGCGTTGCGGCCTTGCGACAGGTCCATGCCCGGCCCCCACCAGGCGCCGGCGGCGTCCGACTTGCCGTCGATGCCGTCGGTGTCGGCGCACAGTGCCCAGGCGCCCGGCACGCCCTGCAAGGCCAGCGCCATGCCCAGCAGCGTCTCAGTGCTGCGCCCGCCACGCCCATCGGTGCCGGGGGCGATGGTCACGGTGGTCTCGCCGCCCGAGAGCAGCACGCAGGGGCGGGGCAGGGGGTGGCCGTGCAGCGCGGCGCAGCGCGCGATGCCGGCCAGGGCGGTGCCGACATGGCGGGCCTCGCCCTCCAGCGCATCGCCCAGGATCAGCGGCGTGACGCCCTGCGCGCGGGCCTCGGCGGCCATGGCTTCGAGTGCCATCAGCGGCGTGGCGATCAAACGGAACTCGGCATTGTCCAGGCGCTTGGGGCTTTCCTGCTCGGCGCGCTCCAGGTGCGCCGTCACGGCGGGCGGCAACGCCATGCGGTGATGCGCCACCAGGGCGCGCGCCTCGGCGAAGGTGGTGGGGTCGGCCACGGTGGGGCCGGACGCGATCACCTCCGGGTCGTCGCCCGGCACGTCGCTGATCGCCAGCGTCACCACCCGCGCCGGGGCGCAGGCCGCCGCCAGCCGCCCGCCGCTGAAGGCGGAGAGGTGCTTGCGGATGCAGTTCATCGCGTGGATGCCCGCCCCCGAGGCCAGCAGCGCCCGGTTGGTGGCGATCAGGTCCTCCAGCGACAGCCCAGGCGCGGGCAGCGTGGCGAGCGAGGAACCGCCGCCGCTGACCAGGAACAGCACCAGGTCGTCGGCCGTCAGCCCATGGCACAGCGCCAGCATCTCCGCCGCCGCCGCCGCCCCCGCGGCATCGGGCACCGGGTGGGCGCCGAAGCGCAGGCGGATGCGCGCCAGCGGCAGCCCGGCGCCGTGCGGGGCGATCACCAGCCCCTCGGCGTCCGGCCAGGCGGCTTCCACCGCCGCGGCCATCGGGGCGGCGGCCTTGCCCACCCCCAGCACCAGCACCCGCCCCCTCGGCCGCTCCGGCAGGTGCCGGGCCAGCACGGCACGCGGGTCGGCCGCGCGCACGGCGGCGCCGAACAGGCGGAGGAGGAGGTCGGGCGGGTTCACCGCGCCACCCAACGACAGGCGCCCCGAACGGTCAAGCCGTTTCCCCTTGCTTGCATGCAAGATGGTATGCAACAAGCGGAGCCGTGCCCCGTCACGCCCTCGCCACCGGCAGGCGCCGCAGCGCCGCCACGATCTCCGCCGCCGCGCGCTCGCGATGGCGCGTCACCGCCTCGCGCGCCGTCTCGGCCATGCCGGCGCGCAGGGCGGCGGTGATGGCGCCGTGCTCGGCCACGGAGGAGTCCGGGCGGGGCCGCAGCGGCAGGGTCAGCGCCCGCGCGCGGTCGGCGTGGTCGGCCAGGGCGGCGGCCAGCCGCGCCAGGTGCGCGTTGCCCGCCGCCGCCAGCAGCAGCGCGTGGAAGCGCCCATCCGCCATCGCCCAGCCGGGCAGGTCCCCGCCCGCCAGGGCGGCGCGCATCGCCTCCGTCTCGGCCTCCATGCGCTCGGCCCAGGCGGCGCGGTTGGGCTGGCGGGCGGCGGCCATGGCGGCCGCCCCCTCCAGCGCCACCAGGGCGGCGTAGATGTCGCGCATGTCCTCCGGCGCGGCGGGCCGGATGCGGATGCCGCGCCGGGCGCGGATCTCCACCCAGCCTTCCTCCTGCAGCCGCAGCAGCGCCTCGCGCACCGGCGTGCGCGAGACGCCCAGCCGCCCGGCCAGCTCGGTTTCCGTCACCACCGCGCCCGGCAGCAGCGCGCCGGCCACCACCTGCGCCCGCAAGGCGCGGTGCACCGCCTCGGCGCGGCTGCTCGGCAGGTCCTCCATCGCGCGGCACCATACCGGGCCGCGCCCTTCGCAAGGAACCCCATCATGCGCACCCATCGCATCGCCGCCATCCCGGGCGACGGCATCGGCAACGAGGTCATTCCCGCCGGGCTGGAGGTCCTGCGCGCCGTGCAGGAACGCCAGGGCGACTTCACGCTGGATGTGACCGACCTGCCCTGGGGCAGCGACTTCTACCGCGCCACCGGCCGCATGATGCCCGAGGACGGGCTGGAGACCCTGCGCGGCTTCGACGCCATCTACTTCGGCGCGGTGGGCGACCCGGAGCTGCCGGACGCGCTGACGCTGTGGGGCCTGCGGCTGCGCATCTGCCAGGGCTTCGACCAGTACGCCAACATCCGCCCCACCCGCGTGCTGCCCGGCCTGCAATCCCCGCTGCGCGGCGTCGAGGCCGGGCAGATCGACTGGGTGATCGTGCGCGAGAACTCGGAGGGCGAGTATGCCGGCCATGGCGGCCGCGCCCACCAGGGCCACGGCATCGAGGTGGCGACGGAAACCAGCATCTTCACCCGCGTGGGCGTGGAGCGCATCATGCGCACCGCCTTCCGCATCGCCGAATCCCGCCCGCGCAAGCTGCTGACGGTCGTCACCAAGAGCAACGCCCAGCGCCACGGCATGGTGTTCTGGGACGAGGTGGCCGCGGCGGTGGCGAAGGACTTCCCCGCGGTGACGATGGAGAAGGAGCTGGTGGACGCCATGGCCGCCCGCTTCGTCCGCAAGCCGGCTTCGATTGACACGGTCGTCGCCACCAACCTGCACGCCGACATCCTGAGCGACCTGGCCGGCGCGCTGACCGGCAGCCTGGGCGTCGCGCCCACCGCCAACCTGGACCCCGAGCGCCGCGCGCCCTCCATGTTCGAGCCCATCCACGGCTCGGCCTTCGACATCACGGGCAAGGGCGTGGCCAACCCCATCGCCACCTTCTGGACCGCCTGCATGATGCTGGACCACCTGGGCGAGGCGGCAGCCAGCGCCCGGCTGATGCGCGGCATCGAGGCGGCGACGGCCAGGGGCGTGCTGACGCCCGACCTCGGCGGCACCGCCACCACAAAGGACGTGACCGCGGCCGTGGTCGAAGCTATCCGTGCGGACAACACGTAATCCATAACGAGGAAACGTCCATGAGCATCACCCGCCGCGCGGCCCTCGCGCTGCCCTTGCTGGCGACGCCCGCCCTGGCGCAGGGCGGCTTCCCCAGCCGCCCGATCTCGCTGCTCATCCCCTTCGCCGCCGGCGGGCCGACCGACATGATCGCCCGCCTGCTGGCCGAGGGGATGCAGCGCGAGCTGGGCCAGCCGGTGGCGGCGGAGAACGTGACCGGCGCCGGCGGCACCATCGCCGCCGCCCGCGTGGCCCAGGCCCGCGCCGACGGGCACACGCTGCTGATCCACCACATCGGCCTCGCCTCGGCCGCCACGCTGTACCGGCAGCTGCCCTTCTCCATCACCCAGGGCCTGGCGCCGCTGGGGCTGGTGTCGCACACCGGCATGGTGCTGGTGGCCCGGCCCGACTTCCCGGCCAACGACACCGCCGGCTACATCCGCGTGCTGCGCGAGCGCGGCGAGGCGCTGAACCTCGGCCATTCCGGGCTGGGCGGCTCCAACCAGCTCTGCGCCATGCTGCTGCAGCACGCCGCCGGCAAGGGCGCCACGCAGATCGTCTTCCGCGGCTCCGCGCCCGCGATGACCGAGATGATGGCCGGCCGCCTGGACCTGTCCTGCGAGCAGGCGACGGTGGCCGCGCCCTTCATCCGCGACGGCCGCATCAAGGGCTTCGCGGTGACGCTGCCCGAGCGCGTGACCGGGCTGGACCTGCCCACCACGCGCGAGGGCAACGTGGACCTCACCATGTCCGCCTGGCACGGGCTCTACGCCACCGGCGGCACCCCGCCGGAGGTGGTGGCGCGCCTCAGCGCCGCGGTGCGCGCCGCCCTGGGCGAGGAGCGCCTGCGCGCCCGCTACGCCGAGACGCTGACCACGCTGCCGCGGGCCGAGGAGGTGGACGCCGCCTTCCACGCCCGCTTCCTGCAAAGCGAGATCGAGCGCCTGCGCCCCCTCATCCTCGCGGCCGGCCAGTTCGCCGACTGAGGCGCGCTCAGCGCCGCCCGGCCAGCGCCGCGGCCAGGGTGGCGCCGGCCGGCGCCCCGGTCGCCGGGCGGACCAGGCGCAGCCCCGCGCCGGCCGCCATCCGCGCCTCGCGCGGGGTGTAGCCGTACTCGGCGCGGAAGGCGCGGGTGAAGGCGGTGTGGTCGAAGAAGCCGTGGCGCTCCGCCAGGGCGCCGATGCCGGTGCCGGCATGGGCGGGGTCGCACAGCGTGGCATGCGCGAGGGACAGGCGCAGGCGCTGCAAGGCGCGCGTCACGCCGCCCTGCGGCTCGAACAGCTTGTACAGCGCGGTGCGCGACATCCCCATCATCGCCGCCAGCCGGGCCGGGGTGAAGGTGGCCTCGCCGTGGTGGCGGCGCATCAGCAGGCGCGCCTGCTCCATCCGGCCCTGCGTGGGCTGGGCCCCGTCGGGCGCGGCGCCCACCAGCAGGCAGGCCGAGATCATCGCCACCGCCGCCTCCGCCAGGTGCGGCGCCTCCTCCGCCGCGCCGGTCTCCAGCCGCCCGCGCAGCAGCAGCAGCCAGTCGGCCAGCAGCCCCGCCCCGGCGCCGCGCAGCGGGCCGTCGCCCAGCGCGGCCAGGCCCTGCGACAGCACGGGGAAGGCGTCGCGCGGGATGAACAGGCTGATCCACTCGCCGTCGTCCCAGCGCGCCTCCCACGGCGTGGCCAGCGTGGTCAGGAAGGGCTGCATCGGCAGGGCGTGCAGCTCCTCCGCCGGGTAGCGCGACAGGGAGCGGCCGCGGGTGAGCAGGCGGATCATCCAGTGGTCCAGCCCGTCGCGCCGCACATGCGCCGGGCTGCGCCGGAAGCCCGCGCCGCTGCACGCGGTGGCCGAGACGACCAGCGGCCCCAGCGACCACAGCGCCGTGCGCGCCTGGAACCGCCGGCGCGACGCCGGCGGCACCTCCAGCTCGCTCAGCCCGCCCTGGCGCTCCCGCCAGGCGTCGAAGCGCTGCGCCTCGGGAAGCGCGGCCACGTCGAACCGCACCGCGGGCAGCCCCGGCGCGGGCGGGCCATGGTCCAACAAGCCGTCGCGCATGGCGTGGCCTCTCCTTCCCAGGCATGATCGGGTTTGCCGCCGCCCGGGACAACTGCGATTCGCGCGGGATTGCAAGGCCGCCCGCGCGGGGGCATGTGCAGGGCCCCACACGGAGGAGAAACCGCCATGCCCACCCCGCAGCCCGAGGCCGAGCTGGCGCTGGGCGCCGCCGCCGCGCTGGACGCGGCCACGCGCGAGCGCATCGAGGCCGCGGCGTTCCGCAAGCTGGTGGCGCACCTGCGCGCGCGCAGCGACGTGCAGAACATCGACATGATGAACCTCGCCGGCTTCTGCCGGAACTGCCTGTCGCGCTGGTACCAGGAGGCCGCCGCCGACGCCGGAACCGCGCTGGAGGTGCCGCAGGCGCGGGAGATCGTCTACGGGATGGACTACAAGGCCTGGCAGGCGGCCCACCAGACCGAGGCGAGCGAGGGCCAGAAGGCCGCCTTCGCCCAGGCCATGGCCAAGCACGGCTGAGCGAGGTAAAGCGCCGCGCATGGCAGAACAGACTGACGACACCAAGGAAGTCGGCGGGATCGCCGCCGACCGCCTGCGCTCCATCATCGAGCGCATCGAGCGGCTGGAGGAGGAGCGCAAGTCGCTCGCCGACGACATCAAGGACATCTACGCCGAGGCGAAGTCCGCCGGTTTCGAGGTGAAGGTGGTCCGGCAGATCATCCGCCTGCGCAAGCAGGAGCCCGCCGAGGTGGAGGAGCAGGAGACCCTGCTGGACCTCTACCGCCGCGCGCTGGGCATGTGACGGCGCGCCTCACCGCTTCCGGCCAGGTCGCGGTGCGGCCCGGCTGGCTGGCGCTGACCGCCGAGGCGGCGCTGGAGCCCGCGCTGCCCATCCTGGACCCCCATCACCACCTGTGGGACCGCGCCGACGAGCGCTACCTGGTGGCGGAGCTTGCGGCGGACGCCGGGCAGGGCCATGACATCCGCGGCACCGTGTTCATCCAGTGCGCCTCGGCCTACCGCGCCGCGGGGCCGGAGGAAGAAAGGCCGCTGGGCGAGACCGCCTGGGTGGCCGCCCAGGCGCGCGGCGGCTTCTGCGCCGGCATCGTCGGCCTGGTGGACCTGACCCTGGGCGAGCGCGTCACGCCGCTGCTGGAGGCCCACCTGGCCCTGGCGCCCGGGCGCTTCCGCGGGGTGCGCAACCGCACCGCCTGGCACCCGGACCCCACCGTGCGCGCCAACCTGACCGCCCCGCCGCCCGGCCCGCTGGGCACCCCCGCCTTCATCGCCGGCGCCCGGCGGCTGGCCGCGCTCGGCCTGAGCCTGGATGTGTGGTGCTACCACACCCAGCTGGGGCTGGTGCTGGAGGTGGCGCGGCAGGTGCCGGAGCTGACGCTGGTGCTGGACCACCTGGGCGGCCCGCTGCACGCCGGCCGGGACCCCGGCGTGTTCGCCGCCTGGCACCCGGCGATGGCCGAGCTGGCGCGCTGCCCCAACGTGCTGCTGAAGCTGGGCGGGCTGGCGATGGAGGTCGGCGGCTGGGACTTCGACCTGCGCCCCCGCCCGCCCGGCTCGGCCGAGCTGGCGGCGGCCTGGCGCCCCTGGGTGGAGACGGGCATCGCCCTGTTCGGCCCCGGGCGCTGCATGTTCGAGAGCAACTTCCCGGTGGACAAGGGCATGGTCGGCTACGGCGTGCTGTGGAACGCCTTCAAGCGCCTGGCCGCCGGATGCAGCCCGGAGGAAAAGGCGGGGCTGTTCCACGGCACCGCCGCCCGCGCGTACCGGCTGGACCTTCCCCCCATGCGCCCGGCAGGACTCGAACCCGCAACCAAGCCGTTATGAGCGGCCCGCTCTGACCATTGAGCTACGGGCGCGCGGGGAAGCTCAGCCCTTGTCCTTGTAGCGCGCCACCGCCTCGTTGATGAGGCGGCGGGCCATGGCGGCGTCGCCCCAGCCCTTCACCTTCACCCACTTGCCCGGCTCCAGGTCCTTGTAGTGCTCGAAGAAGTGGCGGATCTGGTCCAGGGTGATCTGGGGCAGGTCCTCGGCGTCGTGCACCCCCTCGTAGCGCTTGGTGAGCTTGGAGGAGGGGACGGCGATGATCTTCTCGTCGTGGCCGCCGTCATCCTCCATCAGCAGCACGCCCACCGGGCGGCAGTTGATGACGGCGCCGGGGATGATGGGCCGGGTGTTGGCGATCAGCACGTCGATCGGGTCGCCGTCGTCGCTCAGCGTGTGCGGCACGAAGCCGTAGTTCCCCGGGTAGCGCATCGGCGTGTACAGGAAGCGGTCCACGAACAGCACGCCCGCGTCCTTGTCCATCTCGTACTTGATGGGCTCGCCGCCGATGGCGACCTCCACGATCACGTTCACGTCCTCGGGCGGATTCTTGCCCGTGGGGATGGCGGCGAGGTTCATGCTGGTCTCCCGAAGCTTGCGCCGGGCTTCAACCACGAATCCGCGCGGCGGGGGAGGGGGGCGGGATTTCCCTTCCATGCCGGAGATTCCCCTGCCTAACCTTGCCGGGCGCGGCCGCCGCAGAGCCGCGGGGGAAACGGAAGGGGACAGGGTTTTGATCACAGGGACCTTGCTGCTGGTCATCCTGCTGGGGGCGGCCTCGCTCGCCTATGGCTGGGTGACGACGAAGGAGATCATGGCGAAGCCGGCCGGGAACGCCCGGATGCAGGAAATCGCCCAGGCCATCCAGGAAGGCGCCTCGGCCTACCTGCGGCGGCAGTACACCACCATCGCCATCGTGGGCGCCGTGCTGTTCGTGCTGGTGTTCGCGCTGCTGGGCGCGGCGGTGGCCGTGGGCTTCCTGCTGGGCGCGGTGCTCTCGGGCGTGGCGGGCTTCATCGGCATGAACGTGTCGGTGCGCGCCAATGTCCGCACCGCCGAGGCCAGCACGCAGGGCCTCGCGGCGGGGCTGGACCTCGCCTTCAAGTCGGGCGCCATCACCGGGATGCTGGTGGCGGGCCTGGCGCTGCTGGGGGTGGCGGTCTACTTCTTCGTGCTGGTGGTGATCGGCGGCTTCGCCATCAACTCGCGCACCGTGATCGACAGCCTGGTGGCGCTGGGCTTCGGCGCCTCGCTGATCTCCATCTTCGCCCGGCTGGGCGGCGGCATCTTCACCAAGGGCGCCGACGTGGGCGGCGACATGGTGGGCAAGGTGGAAGCCGGCATCCCCGAGGACGACCCCCGCAACCCCGCCACCATCGCCGACAACGTGGGCGACAACGTGGGCGACTGCGCCGGCATGGCCGCCGACCTGTTCGAGACCTACGCCGTCACCGCCGTGGCCACCATGGTGCTGGCCGCCATCACCTTCCCCGACGCCACGCGCGCGGCGGCGATGCTGTTCCCGCTGGCCATCGGCGCGGTCTGCGTCATCACCTCCATCGTCGGCACGTATTTCGTGAAGCTGCCGGCCAGCAACTCCATCATGGGCGCGATGTACCGCGGGCTGGTGGTCACCGGCGTGCTGTCGCTGCTGGCGCTGCTGCCGCTGTCCTACCTGGTGATGGGCACCGGCACGCTGGTGGCCGGCGGCGCCAGCTTCACCGCCTTCTCCCTGTTCCTGTGCGGGGCGGCGGGGCTGGCGGTGACGGCGGCCATCGTCTGGATCACCGAATACTACACCGGCACCGGCTTCCGCCCGGTGAAGTCCATCGCCGAGGCGTCGCAGACCGGGCACGGCACCAACGTGATCCGCGGCCTCGCCGTGTCCATGGAGGCCACCGCCATCCCGGCGCTGATCATCATCGCGGGCATCATCGTCACCTACTCGCTGGCGGGCCTGTATGGCGTGGCCATCGCCACCACCACCATGCTGGCCCTGGCCGGCATGATCGTGGCGTTGGATGCCTTCGGCCCCGTCACCGACAACGCCGGCGGCATCGCCGAGATGGCCGGCCTGCCGCCCGAGACGCGCGTGACCACCGACGCCCTGGACGCGGTGGGCAACACCACCAAGGCGGTGACCAAGGGCTACGCCATCGGCTCGGCGGCGCTGGGCGCGGTGGTGCTGTTCGCCGCCTACACGCAGGACCTGCAGTACTTCACCGCCAACAGCGCCAGCTACCCCTACTTCACCGGCATGGCGGCGGTGGATTTCTCCCTGGCCAACCCCTACGTCGTGGTGGGGCTGCTGTTCGGCGGCATGCTGCCCTACCTGTTCGCGGGCATGAGCATGACCGCGGTGGGCCGCGCGGCGCAGAGCGTGGTGGAGGAAGTCCGCCGACAGTTCCGCGAGAAGCCGGGCATCATGGCCGGCACCGACAAGCCCGACTACGGCCGCGCGGTGGACATGCTGACCCGCGCGGCCATCCGCGAGATGATCATCCCCTCGCTGCTGCCGGTGCTGGCGCCGGTGGTGTGCTTCTTCGTGGTCAACGCCATCGCCGGCAAGGCGGCGGCCTTCGCAGCACTCGGCGCGCTGCTGCTGGGCGTCATCGTCACCGGCTTCTTCGTCGCGGTTTCCATGACCACCGGCGGCGGCGCCTGGGACAACGCCAAGAAGTACATCGAGGAAGGCCATTACGGCGGCAAGGGCAGCGACGCCCACAAGGCCGCCGTGACGGGCGACACGGTGGGCGACCCCTACAAGGACACCTCGGGGCCGGCGGTGAACCCGATGATCAAGATCACCAACATCGTGGCGCTGCTGCTGCTGGCCATCCTGGCGCACGGGTAGCGCCGGCGTGCCATCGCGTCGCGGCGGCTGTCCGGCCGCCGCGCGAAGCTGGCCCTGGGCCAGCGAGGCCTGTGCCCGGCTGCGGCGGCTATTCGGCCGCCGCGCGAAGCTGGCCCTGGGCCAGCGAGGCCTGTGCCCGGCCGCGGCGGCTATTCGGCCGCCGCAGCCATCCCTTGCCAGGCCGGGTTGAGCATCGGGTTCGCGCCGCCGATGCGCTGGCGGGCCGCCCAGTATTCCCCGGCCAGCCGGTCCACTAGCCGCGCCGCCGGCTGCACCTCGCGGATGCCGCCCACGCTCTGCCCGGCGCCCCAGATGTCCTTCCACTTCTTCTTGCGGTCGGAGCCGAAGTTCATCGCGCTCGGGTCGCTGCGCTCCAGATTCTCCGGGTCCAGCCCGGCGTTGCGGATGGACGGCGCCAGGTAGTTGCCGTGCACCCCGGTGATGAGGTTGGTGTAGACGATGTCCGCCGCGCCGCTCTGCACGATCATGCGCTTGTAGTCCTCCACCGCGCGGGCTTCCTCCGTGGCGATGAAGGCGGTGCCCATGTAGGCGAAGTCCGCGCCCATCGCCTCGGCGGCCAGGATGGAGGCGCCGTGCGCGATCGAGCCGGACAAGGCGACCGGCCCGTCGAACCAGGCCCGCGTCTCCTGCACCAGGGCGAAGGGGGATTGCGCGCCGGCATGCCCGCCGGCGCCGGCGGCCACCAGCACCAGCCCGTCGGCGCCCTTCTCCACCGCCTTGCGGGCGAAGACCTGGTTGATGACGTCGTGCAGCACGTGCCCGCCATAGGAATGGACGGCCTGGTTCACCTCCGGCCGGGCGCCCAGGCTGGTGATGATGACCGGCACCCGGTGCTTCACCACCAGCTCCAGGTCCTGCTCCAGCCGGTCGTTCGACTTGTGCACGATCAGGTTGATGGCGAAGGGCGCGGCCGGGCGGTCGGGGTGGGCGCGGTCATGCGCGGCCAGGCGCTCGCGGATCTCGTGCAGCCATTCGTCCAGCTGCTCCAGCGGCCGCGCGTTCAATGAGGGCATGGCGCCGATGACGCCCGCGGTGCACTGCGCCACCACGAGGTCCGGCACCGAGATGATGAAGAGGGGCGAGCCGATCAGCGGCAGGCGCAGCCGCCCCCTCAAGGTGTCGCGCAGGTCCATCGGCGTCGTCTCCCCGGGTTGTCCGGGGCAAGGCTAGCCCCGGCGCGCGAGGTCCGCCACCGCCCGCAGCACCTCCGGCACGCCCTGGCCGGTGGCGCCGCTGAGCAGCATCACCGGCCGCCCGCAGGCGCGCTCCAGCGCCTTGCGGCGGGAGGCGACGGCCTGCGGCGTCATCGCGTCCAGCTTGTTCAGCGCCACCACCTCGGGCTTGTCGGTCAGGCCGCCGCCGTACTCGGCGAGTTCGTGGCGGATCAGGCGATAGGCCGCGCCGGGGTCGGCCTGGGTGCCGTCCACCAGGTGCAGCAGCACCCGGCAGCGCTCCACATGGCCCAGGAAGCGGGTGCCCAGCCCGGCGCCCTCGCTGGCGCCCTCGATCAGGCCGGGGATGTCGGCCAGCACGAACTCCTCGGTCGCGTTCAGCCGCACCACGCCCAGCTGCGGGTGCAGCGTGGTGAAGGGGTAGTCGGCGATCTTGGGCCGCGCGGCGGAGGCAGCGGCCAGGAAGGTGCTCTTGCCCGCGTTGGGCAGGCCCACCAGCCCGGCATCGGCGATCAGCTTCAGCCGCAGCCAGATCCACTTCTCCTCGCCCGGCCAGCCCGGGTCGGCCCGGCGCGGGGCGCGGTTGGTGGAGGACTTGAACATGGCGTTGCCGAAGCCGCCATCGCCGCCCTTGCACAGCAGCACCCGCTTGCCGGCCGCGTCGAGGTCCGCGATCAGCGTCTCGCGGTCCTCCTCCAGGATCTGCGTGCCGACGGGCACCTTCAGCACCACGTCGTCGGACTTGGCGCCGGTGCGGTCGCTGCCGGCGCCGTTGCCGCCCTTGCGGGCCTTGAAGTGCTGGGCGTAGCGGTAGTCGATCAGGGTGTTCAGCCCCTCGACGGCCTCGGCGTAGACGTCGCCGCCGCGGCCGCCATTGCCGCCATCGGGGCCGCCGAACTCGATGTATTTCTCGCGCCGGAAGGCGACGACGCCGTTGCCGCCATCGCCCGACTTCACGAAGACCTTGGCCTCGTCGAGGAACTTCATGCGGGACCTTCCCAACGCAGAACGGGGGCCGCGAGGGCCCCCGTCAGCCTGCCACGCGGATGCGCGGGGTTACTCCGCGGCGAGCTTGATCGGCTCGACGGAGACGTGCACGCGGCCCTCGGCCTTGCGCTCGAACTTCACGTGGCCCTCGACCAGGGAGAAGATGGTGTGGTCGCGGCCCAGCCCGACGTTGCGGCCCGGCTTCACCTTGGTGCCGCGCTGGCGGATCAGGATGTTGCCGGCCAGCACGTGCTCGCCGCCGAACTTCTTGACGCCGAGCCGCTGCCCGGGGGAGTCGCGCCCGTTGCGGGACGAGCCACCAGCCTTCTTGTGTGCCATCTGTGCTGCTCCTTCAGGCCGCGATGGCGCCGATGCGCAGCACGGTCTGGTGCTGGCGGTGGCCCTGCTTGCGGCGGCTGTTCTTGCGGCGGCGCTTCTTCAGGATCAGCACCTTGTCGCCGCGGGTCTGCTCGATCACCGTGGCGGTGACGGAGGCGCCGGGAACGGTGGGCGCGCCGATCTGCAGCCCGGCATCGCCGCCCAGCGCCAGCACCTCGTGGAAGGTGACGGTGGCGCCGGCCTCGGCCTCCAGCTTCTCGACGGTGAGGACCGAATTCGGCGTCACCCTGTACTGCTTCCCGCCCGTGCGGATCACTGCGAAGGTCATCACTCGCGCCCTTTGGGCGGAATGGCCGCCCGGAAAACCAAGGAATCGGCTGCCCAGGGCGGAGGCCCAAAGACGGCCGCGGGCGGCACGCTCGGCACCGCCCGGGAGCGGCTGAATAGGGGCATGGCCCCCGGGAAGTCAACCCGTCCCGTTGCCATGCCGCGCCGGGCGCCCTATACGGCGCCGCAGGCCAGGACAGGTGGCGGAGTGGTCGAACGCGCCGGTCTCGAAAACCGGAGTACCGGCAACGGTACCGTGGGTTCGAATCCCACCCTGTCCGCCAGTCCCCTGAGGCGTCCCGTTCTCTGCCTGGTCGGCGACCGCGCTGAGTGGCAGGTTTCCTGGGGTTCTTGGGGCCGACCTGTTGACTGGCCTGAGCCGGTCACGCCCGAAAATCGCTCTCCGGAGGCCAGTTCTCTCCGGACCTCCTGACTCGGGCGCTTTGGTACGGAACACAATAACCCAGGTCGAAAGCCGGCTTTGCCGCGGCGGGCGCTTGCCACGGTTCGAACCTCACTTGCCCGAATTCCATGCTGCGAGAGCAAACACTTCGGTACGTAGGCGCCGATCAACGCTCATACTCACCGTGCTTCAACGAGGCCCTGCGCAGGCCGCGTCCTCCTGAAGCCACGCAGGCAATGGCAGCCAGGTGCACCATCGCCGGCTGGACCATGATGGGCACAACCGTATCAGAAGGGATCAGGCTGCGGACCTCCGAACAGCTTGGAGGTCAACGCGAAACTCGCTACACGAGCTTAACCGATGTTCTTGGTCGGGGTGCGAACGGATGTTTAGCAACCGCGCCCAAACCGTGAAGTCGCTCATGCAATACGTTGAAGGTTTAGGCCAGTTGCAGCGCCGCAACGACGAGTATGCCAAGGAACGAACCACCGAAGCAGTGGTGGTGTCCTTCCACTCTTCTTGGCAGGAAAAGATAAAGAAGAGTGCGTTTACAACCATATTGCGAAAGAGAATTCCATTAAACTCGCGCCCTCAGCGCATATATTTTCATGTAAACTCGCCGATCGGAGCGATATGTGCCCGCGCAAAAATAGAAGATGTTAAGACTATTTCGAAATCAGAGGCGTTGAACTTAGAGCTCTCGATAAATCTTACCGCCGAAAAGATCCTGCAATACATAGGAAACGACAATCAAATTGGCGCGTATTTCGTTTCTCATATTGATTATGCACCACGCGAGGCGAAGTCTTCGGAAATTAATCGTATCTTTCCGTACTATCCGCCACAAAGTTTTGTTTCGTTAAGTTCGGACCATGAAAAAATAATTATCAATATGTGTGGATACAGTGCGATCGCCGAATAGCACGCATTCAGAAGTTTGAGCGCAGCAGGTCGTCAGCACCTACCTCTAGCCAGCCCAGGAGATCCGCCGAGAACGAGCCCCCCGCTGCAAGCAAGCCGCGATGCTGAAGCTCGCGGTGCAATGCTGGCTCTGCGAACTCCGCCAGGAAGCGCCGACGCTCAGCCAGGTTGAGGAAGCCATCAGTTGGCGGTCGATCCAACATCCGCTCCGGCAACCGCTCCATGGCCGCCGACCGGCCACCGCTGAGCCCCATCGCAAGGGCCAGCACCTGCGTTTTCCGGTCCCCCTGCGCTGTTGACGCTTCGAACAACCACCAGCACAGAACGGCACCCTCGCCACCAGCCTGGCGCACGCTGGAGCCCAAGCGTTCGGGCGGCGTGCTCCGCCACTTCGTCAGCTGACTGGCGACCAGCGGATGGTCCAACCCTAGGAGCCCCAAGCCATCCGTCGCCATTGCCCGTTCGCGGTCATCCGTGAACTGCGCTACCGTCGTCCCAGTCTGATCGACAACCTCGAAAAGCCCATCCCCGGCCTTCCTGAGTGCCCAGCCCTGCTCCGCCAGAGCTGCAGCCAGGAAGTCATGAATGCGGCCCACGCTGCTGGCGAGATCAGAAAATGGTCGGTAATCCTCCAGGCTGAAGCCATCGAGGTCCTGGAACAACTCGAACACCACCTGCCTCGCCTCGCTGGCATTCGCCAGCGCAGCGTCGAGCTCGACCTTGGTCCGCCGCAACTCTGGATCAGACAGCGCCGCCTGGTACAGCCTGTCGTAGTTCAGTCGTTCCGACAGCTGGCCCAGCACTTGCGCCCGCAAATCCTCCGCGACATTACCGGCCTCATCCACCTTGCCGAGCGCGCGCGCGATCTCTGTCAGCTTCTGATCGAGCATCAGGAATATGCGTCCCTCGATCGTGTCGGATAGGATGAGGTTGTAGACCTGCGCTGTGTCGCGCTGGCCGTAGCGGTGGATGCGACCAATGCGCTGCTCCACGTCCATCGGATTCCAGGGCAGATCGAAGTTGAACAGCACGCGTGCGAACTGGAGGTTGATGCCCTCCCGTCCCGCCGCGGTGCAGACCAGGACCCGCGGACCGTCCTTCTGCCGAAACCGGCGTTCCGCCGCCAGCTTCGCGCCGTGGTCGCCGCCGCGTAGGACGGCGACACCTTGGCCTGGATACTCTGCCTCAATGTCGCGCGCGATCTGCTCAACGGTGCCGAGGTAGGTGGCGAAGATAACCACCTTTTCCTGCGGATTTTGTCGCCACAGCACGCCGAGGCCGGCCAACAGCTTCGCAATCTTCGTTTCGCGCGCCGCTGGGAACGTCGCCAACATCTCTGCGATGCGCAGCCGCTCCTCCGGCAAGTGGACCGAGACAGCAAGGCTGGCGAGGTCTTCCGACGATTGAGCCGCAGCCTCGTTCCCATAAGGATCAGAGGCCTCCGCGAGCGCCTCCTCCTCGTTGTCCAGGCGGCGCACCAACCGAAGTTTCAAATCCGCCAGCACCTGGTCCACCTGCCCGCGGCCGACGGGATCCTGCGGCAGCCCGTATTCCTCGTGAATGAGAGCCCGCGCTTCGCCGTAAAGCAAGTCGCGTCCATCGATATCCAGGGCACGGTCGCGCAGCACGGCTTCATGGATGGTCAGCGCGAGCATCCGGCGACGCAGGGTGCGGCGCACAGCAGCGAAGCTCGACGCCGCGATCTTCTGGAAGATCGCCATCAGGAAGCCAAGCGCTCGGCCCTTGCCGCCCTGGCGCTTGGCCAGGTCAAAGCCGTCCTGAAGGTAGCGCTGCAAGGCCTCGTAGAATTTTCGCTCCGCGTCGGACATCACGAAGGACTCGGTGTGCACCCAGCGCCGCGCAAAGAGCGGCGAGCCATCCGGTCGGCATGCATCGGCCTTGGTCCGCCGGAACACTACCGTCGAAAGCCGGTGCCGCTGCGTCACCATCTCGTCCACGCTGCGGAACAGGGTCGGGTTCAACAGCTGGATCAGCATCCAGAAGGGGAAATGGTGCCCCTGATGCGGCGTGGCAGAGAGCAGCAGCAGGTCTCGTGCGTGGTCCTTCAGCGCCTCTGCCAGCTTGTAGTTTTCCGTCCGGCGGACACGCTTCCCTTCCTGGACCGCCGTCAGGTGATGCGCTTCATCGAAAACCACGAGATCCCAGCGCGGGGCCTCCAGCAGACGCTTTACGCGCGCGGGCCGTTTCAGCGTGTCGATGCTTGCGATCAGACGGTGGTGCTTGGCGAACGCGTTGGTTTTGCGGTCGGTCACATCGCCTTCGCTACCGAAGACCTCAAAGTCGAGACCGAACACCTCATTCAGCTCGCGGTGCCAGTTGTTCACCAGGCCCGCGGGAACCACCATCAGGGCGCGCTCGAGCTCCCCACGGCTCGCCAGCTCGCGCAGGATCAGCGCCGTCTCGACGGTCTTGCCCAGGCCGACCTCGTCGGCAATCAGAAAGCGGCGGGGGCTCGCGGTGGCCACGCGATGGGTCAGCACGACCTGATGCGGGAGCAGGTCGATCCGCGCCGAGGTCAGCGCGGCCGCGTCCTCCATCAGAGGCAGCATGTGCGCCTGCAAGGTCAGGCGGATGGCACGCAATCGCTCCGGCGTGCCGGCGACATTGGCCAGGATGCGATCGGCCCGGGAGAGCGCAGGACGCAACGCTGCCAGCGGCACCCGACGCTCGCCGGCGCCGAAGAAGGCGCGGACGTAGCCGTCCCGCGACGCCTCCAGCACCACCCCTTCGCCCAGCTCCGCATGCGACACCCGCACGCCGGGTGTCAGCTCCAGCGCTTCGCTCATCAGGATAGCCGCGCCTGGCGCAAGCCGATTAGTCCCGGCCCCTCCGCTGGCCCTCGCCAGCCGGCTGGCGAGACTCGCTCGACATCGCGCTCAGCACCCGAGAAGAGCAAGCGGCCGAGCGGCAGGCGACCGTTATCCGCTGTCGCCCACAGCCACGCGTCGTTTGGCGCATCGTAGGTGACACGCTGCGCGCCGCTGGGCAGCCACAGCACCAGGGCGCGCTCACCTTGGTATGCGTCCTGAAACTCGCGGACGAGGTCGCGAAGGTCCGTAGCGATCCAGGTTTCTGCATCCGCCGGTGCCAAGCAGTCCAAGGACGCTTCGAGACCTGTCGCGACCAGCGCGCGCCCTCCATTGCTGACGAGGTCGACGGGCCAGTTGAGCCGCTCGCCGAAGAGCGCACGCAGCGGCATCACCTGGTCAGGGCTGGCTAACTCGCGGAATGCGTCAGCCCCCCAGAGCAGCGTGAGGCCGCGGCGTGCCCAGGCATCGGCGAGCGGCATCAGCTAGCTGTCCCCGAACAGCGACATCTGTGCGCTCGTCGGCTTGGCAGGCTGGGCCTTCTGCCACGCATCGAACCGCATCTTGGCAACCTTTGCCGCGTCGCGAATGACGGTGGTGTGGCCCCGCCGCTCGAACCATTCCAGCAGCGGCCGCAGAGCCGGATGCGGCTTGAAGTTCGGGTTGCGAAGCGTGTCATTGGCGTCGAGGCCGCTGCCGGGATGACAGGCCCCGATCAGCACCATGGCCTGGTCGTAGTCGCTGTCGAGCTTTCGCTTTTGGCGCTTGTGCCACGACTGCGCGATCTCAAGCGGCGAGGTCAGATGGTAGACCTTGGCCTTCTCCGAGCACCAGCCGCGCTCCTCAAATTCATCCGGGCTGCTCCCTGTCCCTCGGAGGAACTTCTGCATTTGGTCGCGCTTCTGCTCGGCGCCGTCGGCAAAGATGCGAAGGAACTGCCGCGTGTATGGTTCTGCGTCGACAGGCGGAATCTCTGCGGCCGTCGATCCCTCGTCGAGGATCTGGTTGATGCCGATGATGGCTTCCTTGACCGAGATGGTTTCGCCCTCAGCCTTAAAGACCTGACCGTAGTGGCGGGAGAAGTACTCGAGCGCCTTGCCTCGCTTGATGACCGCAAGATCTGCCGCGGGCAGACCCTCCTTCGCATGCGCCTCCAGCACGCCCTGAAGCTGCTTCACGTCTTCCAGCACCTCACGCCTCATGCGCGCCCAAGAAACTGGCTTTGGATCCTCGGTGCGCTTTCGGCATACGTGAATGATGTCGTACTCGACGCGCTGCGACCCGTATTCGCCGTCGCCCTTCGTCTCATCGCCCCGGATCGGGTAGGTAGCCTCCAGCACGAAGCCCGCATCAAAAAGGCTTGCAAGCACGTCGATCCAGGGTTCGTCCTGATCATGGTGAAACGTGAATGCGAGCAAACCTCCAGCTTTGAGCTTGCGATGTACCTCGTGCCACGATTGTGTCAGGAGGCGCCGGTAGAAGGCGTCCGCTTCATCACCCTGCCGTGCCTTGTTGGAGACTACCTCAAGGGTCTTCGGGGTAGCCTCGGGCCTGAAGCACGCGTGCTGCTCTCGCAAGAGAGGCCGCATCCAGCTGTAAAAAAAGTCAGCCCACTCCGCATACTGCATCAGGTTTCCAAAGGGCGGATCCGTTACACAGAGATCGAGGCTTCCATCTTCGATATCGGTAAGGTTCGTCGCCGATCCACAAATCAAGCTCTCGACTGGGAGCAGAGGATCGCGCGGATAGATCTTCGTGCTCTTTGCTGCTCCAGCATCGCGCGTCGAGTTTTCATTTACCAAAATTTCCCAAGGATCAGATGACCACTCGAGGGTTTCAAATATACCTTCGATACAAGAAGTCCAGTTGCCGCGACCTTCAGCACAAAAGAACGAATTTTCGACAGGCATAATCTTCGGCCGAAAATTGTTCTTTGCAAATTGCGGCTCCAAAGAGTCTCGCTGCAAATTCCATATCGTCATCATGCACTGGTTGCGGATATATTGTTGAAATGCCGCGATAACAATGTCGACGCATTCGTCTGAATATCGTCCGCGCTGTTCATCGATTCCCTTGGCAAGAATGGACAGACAGAGGAGCTGTCTCGGATTAAACATCGTATACCAATGCGTATAGCCGTGACGACGAACTGACCAGAAATCTGCCTCAAGTCCGTAAGGCAGCTCCTGTCGCGGCCAGTATTTCGCCAGATCGGTGTTTTTCCTCTCTTGCCATTCGCGCTCGGCCGCCGTGATTGCAGCTTGGTTGTTAAGGGGGGAAAAGAACCGTCCCCCATAAGCCGCGCCACTCGCGTCGCGGGTATAGGACATTCCCTGAATGAGTGCGGGAACGTATGGCGCGCCCTTGCCCGTTCTGGATGTGCTATCGAGAACGTCCTGCACCGTACCGCACCGAGCACATTCGAAGTGGGCCTTCTTCGGCACGGTGCCAGTTGCGGCGCCGGTCTTCAGTGTCTCCCCGGTCGTCGGACAGATGATTTCTGCGGGAACGCGACCACGCACCTCGAGCAATTCCAGCGCCGCCCCGCGCTTGACGTTCCATCGCACGTTGCTTTCAGCGTCGTCCTGCGGTGTGCCGCCGAGAGGGAAGCCGTCGTCATCGACGCTGGCGCATCCTGTCAGCCAAGACGGATGGATTAGCAAGGACAAGTCGACCTTCTTGCGAGACGCCTTGCCTAGCCGCGGCAGATCTGTGTGCCGGCAGTGCGGGCAGACCACGCCTTTCCGAGCGTCCAATACGGCGTAGGGGCCCTCACTGTCGGCCACGACGAGCGGAACGTCTGGCGCCATGCGCGCCGGCTTTTCCTCTATGTCAAATGTGGATTGGCACGCCACGCATCGGTGTGCCCAGAACCGGATCGATATTGACTTCACCGCGACTATATTCGTGTTGACGATCGGGGTGCGGTGGCCACAACCAGTTACCTGGCAGTGTCCGTGCTTGATCCAGAAGGTGTAGACCATCTCTGGGCCGCTATACGCATAGCCCTTGCGTTCTTCTGGCTTCAGCGCGAGTGGGTCGAAATCATCTCCCATAGCGATCTTGTCAGAGAGACGAGTCCAGACGCCCTTTTCCCCAGCGGGGCCCTCGCAAGCATAAAAGGGCATGATCTGCGGCTTCACCTCGGCCTCGACGTCGGCCAGCAGCCGCTTCACCGCGTCGAGGTCGGGCTTGGCGAATTCCTGCTTCACGACGAACCAGGCCACCGGATTCAGGTCCACACCAGACATCTGCATGCCCAGGCGCGAACCCTCCACCAGTGTGGTGCCACCGCCCATGAAGATGTCAGCGACCTTCAGGTGCTTTAAAGCGCCTTTCTTCTGGTGGTTGGCGTAGTAGGCCTCCCACACTGCCTTCGCGGCCTGGGCCGGGTCGTCCGGCGCCTTCATAGCGCTGGCCAGCAGCATGGCGCGGAACACGGACGATCGGCGACGCGCCCACCACTTCGACATCTGGTAAATCGGCTTGCCGGCGTTGCCTTCGATCTGCGCAATCTGATTGATCGCCAGGATCGGAAAGTCGACCTCGATGCAGGTCTTCGGGCGATTGGGATCCGAGAAGTCCACCGTCTCCACGGCCATCGGGCGGCCGGCACCGACTGCCTTGGCGATGTCCTGAGCGAGCTTGTCCTTGGCCGATACGGTGGCGCCATCACGGGGCATTCGGGGAATCCTGGAGTCGGAGTTCGATGAAAGGGGAGAGCGCTTCGAGCAGCGTTAGCCCGCCATGGCCGAGATTGGCATTGCCGCCCGGCACCGACCATTTCCGGCGGCCCAGCGGCAGACGCACACGCTCCTGGCGGCCCTGGAGCGACAGCGCCAGTGGCGGGGACCACCCGCCCGTCTCGCCATCTGCTGCAGTACGCCCGCCAGCGAAGACGCCTCGAAGCCACGCCTTCTGATCTTCGTAGGTATCGTGGAAGCCACCGATGTGGGCATAGCCGTGGTCGGACGTGACCAGCAGTCGCCGCCCTGTGGCGAGGCGCCGCAAGAAGCCCCAGAAGGCGGCGTCGGAGAATGTGTCGGCGACGTTGCGCGCCAACGCCTGGAAGCTGCTCCCGGCGTGAAAGCGCGCGTCGGGCCATTCGTGCCAAAACAGCCATCGGGGCTCCGCCTTCACCAGGGCGGCGCAGTCGGCCCAAGGGAGGTCGGCAACCTCTGTCGTGGCTCCGAGCAGACGAAAGCCAGCAGGAGGGTGGTTGTTGGCAAGGGTGTTGCGAGCCGGGACACCGAGCGCTTGGGCGAAGGAGTTCGTGTCGCCGGGCAGCTCAGCGGCCGTGGCTTCAGCCCTCACGACAGCGAAGCCATGCCCCAGTGCACCCTGGGTTAGCAGTGGCAGTTCCCGGAGCGATAGGCCATCCAGGATAAGGACCGCAGCACCAGCGCCATGCGGGACTGCGTTCCACCAATCGACCAGACGGTCGGCGGTTCGGGGCATGGCATCACCGAAAGCAGCCCACAGATCCCAACCGGCACCCGCCAGCCATGCATCAACCGCCTGCAAGGCTTCGTCCCGGAGGCGGGCCGCCGTATCAGACGCCTTGCCCTGCCCGACACTGTCGCACACGTCGAGCGCATGCTGCGCGAGTGCGGCCCATGCTGCCGCCGGATCGGCTTCCTGGAGCTGGCGCAGCAACGGTAGGGGCAAGGATGCCATCACGTGGGCGGATCCTCGCGATCGAGCGACAACCCGTAAATCAGCCCGTCAGGCAGCTTCTCCAGCAGCTTCTTGATCTGCGCCCCGGTGGCCGAATCAATCGTGATCGTCACGGATTGAAGCGGTGTCGCTGCGCCGATCTCCCACATTTCCAGCTGACCGGCGAGGTTCAATCCTGAATTCGGCTTGGGAGACTGGAGGCGCGTCCGCTTGGGCGGTGCGTTTCCGCTCCCGCCAAAGATGCCGGCTCCGCCGCCGAAGAGGCCACCAGCAGGCCCCTCGCCGAAACCGGGCGTGCCCGCGCTTCCGCCCGCCGGCGGCGTGGTCGGTGGGGCGCCCGGAAAGCCGCCAGAGGATGATGGCGACGAGCCTAAAGAGGCGCCTGTGACGCCGGGCGTCACTCCCGGTGGGATAGGCGCACCGGGTGTGGGCGCGCCTGCGTTCGTGGCACCTGTCTGTGGGGCGGGCCCGTGCGCGGCTACACCGACGCCAGGCAAACTGAGGATCACCTCCTCAAGCTGCTTTCCATCAGGAAGCTTGCCGCGGAGGCGCGTGAAGGCGTCTTTGATGTCCTCGCCCGGGCGACGTTCCAGTCGCTCGCGGCCCTGGACGTCGATGGTGATCTTGCCCTGCGCGCAAACGGAGATCAGCTTCTCCTTCATCGCGACGTCGCCGAGCCATGGAATGGTGTCGGCGGGCGCGGGGCGCGGCTCGCGGAGCTCGTCGAGCACCTTCCTGACCGACGCCGCGCTCTTGGCGGCTTCCACCGCGTAATCCGCAAAGGCTTCTGGCTCGAAGAGATCGTTGGCGATGGTGGTGTCCATCGCATTCGGGATCTCGCTGCCGCGAACCTTGAGCTTCTCCTCGGTGAAGCGAGACTTTGCGGGCGTCTGGTTGTCCCAGGCTGCGAGGATGGCAAAGCGGTCGTATCGGTCCTTCAGCGCGTCACGGAGGAGCTTCTGGTACTTCGTCTTGAGCTTCGCATACTCGGCGCCCTGCCATTCCGTCGCTTTGACGACGGCTCGTGCATAGAACAGCAGTGTCGGATCGTCGAAGACGGGCTGTGCCGGCTTGCCGTCTGCAGTCTGCGTCCGCGGCAGCAGGAAGCGCGGAGTGTTCCGCCTCTGCGGCAGGTGATCCTTGAGCCACTGCGCGAGGCGCTCGCTGAGGCGATCAGGTGTCTCCGGCAAGACAAGAATCGGGATGCGGTTGCTCCACATCGCCGGCTGGTCTTCTTCTGCCAGGCCGGACCAAGGGTCCGTCAGCCAAGCCTTCGGCAGGGGGATGACTCGGAACGGCAGAGTCACGCCGGGATCGCCGTAGATCACATAGCGAATCTCCAGCGCGAGATGCGCGATGTCGGCACCGCTCGCGAACAGCTTCGCGTTGCGAGCCGCCGCCTTGAGCTTTGCCTCAGCGTTTTCCTCTTCGCGGAAGATCAGTCGATCAGCCACCTCGTGTAGGTTGAAGCTATTGTCGAGGATGGTGTCGAGTTCAGCCGGAAAAGCATTTGCATCGAGGGCCACACTGCGCGTGCAGTCCATCTGAAGCTGCGCTCGCGTAGCCCCAACCGTCTTCTCAACAGCGATCGAGCGTAGCCAGAGCGACGCAATGACGTCCTCGAGGTGGGGCACATCCTTCGCCGCATTGTCGACCGCCTCGGCTACCGCCTCCCGGTTTCGACGCGCCTTGTCGCGCAGGGCGCGGTGCTCCGGATTGTTGACCGAGTCCAGGAGCGGTCCGATCCCGCTATCCTCGTCATCAATGTAGAAGTCCGCGGCAGTCAGGACCGGTGATGCGTTGCCTCGGCTCTTGTAGAGTCCGGCGAGAATCTTGATGAGGTCGCGGTTTTCCTGAGCAGAGGTCGCGACCAGGATTTGGTCCTCCAGGAGCTGAAGCAGCTGTGGCGAGAACGGCCATGCTTCAGTGAAATCCTGGCGGACGCTGGCGTGCTGTGCGGCCGGCACCTCCCCAAGCCTTAAGCATTCGGCCACGTGGACCGCGGTGAGTGCTTCGATGTCGGCGTCGGCGACCTGTAGCCGGTTCTCGAACAGCCGATGCAGCAACAGATGACGCCGATCTCGCTTCGCGTGCGCGCCGCTGAAGTTCTGGAGTACGGGATTGATGCGCTGCACCTGCTTGAATGCGTCGGTCGTACCGTTGCGGATGGAGACGACCAGGAGGAAGAGATCCGGGCGTTGGTCCCCGATCTCTGAGAGAATTTGGATGAAGTTGAAGGCCCAGGTCTTGTGGGGCTTGTTCGGCGCATCGACGAGGCCGTCGAACCAGGTCTGGAACTCATCCAGGATCAGGGCGGTCGGCCTCTGCTCAAACATCTTGAGCAGCAGCTCCATCGAAGGAACTGGCGTCTTGTGGGCTGAGCCGTGCTCCCAGATCCCCCTGTACACCTTGCCCTCGGGATGCTGGTCGAAGAGGACATCCCATAGGAACGGAAAGCGCTGCTGGTGAAGGCTCGCGGTCACTACCTCCAGGCCAGAGCGCAGCGGAATCGTGGCTAACGATGGATCATTGAGTACCCCGGCCCAATGCGTCAGCCATGCTGCCGCTGCTGGGCCATCGGTCAGGGTGTGGTAGAGCGCTCCAAGGAGGTGGGACTTACCGAGGCCACGCTCACCCATTAGCGCGATTGGGCGGCTGAGGCCCGGGCCCGCTGCGCGCAGCATGCCGACAAGATCGGACGTGGGGTAGGTGATCGAAAGGAAATCAGCGGCGGGAAGCTGAGTTGCGCCCGTCTTCTTGGTATTTGTCAGATCAATCTGTGTGCCCTGGAGTAGCTTTCCCCGGAATTCAGGCCGCAGCGTCAGTCCAAGCATAAGCCACTATTCCCCCTTGCCAACACAAAGCGGCGCCTTTGCTTGCGCTGGCGACCTTAATAGCGACCAGGGGCAACCCGCGTGCGGATCGGCGCGCGGGACCACGATGGTCTGCGTCATGATACTCATTCCAACGAAGAAATTCCATCGCTGCACGCGGCCTATGGGCGGCTAGCCACGGGATGCGCTTTGTTCACCCCAGGTTGCCGGAAAAGGCACCAGCAACCGCGGCAGCGTCATCCCCTCCGGCTGCCGCCCGTCCAGGATCGCCTCGACCATGTCCGGCGCCAGCAGCGTCAGCCGCAGCACGCGCGAGACATAGGACGAGTTGATCTTCTCTGCCGCGGCCAGCTCGTTGATAGTGGCGAAGCGCCCGGTCTCCAGCATTCGCCGCCACCGGAAGGCTCGCGCCACAGCCTTGATGAGCGTGAGGTCCTGCCGGCGCTCCAGCGCCAGTACGCCGGGTGTGACCATCGCCTTCCGCCCTCCCCGGGGCTTCACCCGAAGCGGGATGACCACGATGAGGGTCTGCGCGGTGTCGCTCATACTGCCGCCCTCCCGGCCTCGGCTCCCCGGGCAGCGAGGTCCCGCACCAGACTGCCGAGCCCGTCGAGCCGCAGCCGCACCGCGGCGCCCTCCGCCCGGACGTCGACCCGATCCACCAGCAGCCGCACGATGCGCGCCCGCTCGGCCGGGAAGAGCTCGTCCCAGAGCGGCTCTATGCGCTCCAACGCCAGCAGCACCTCCTGCTCAGTGACCTCCGGTGCCGTCGCGCGGGCCGCCCGCCAGGTGCCGACCACCATCTCCGGCTGCCGCAGCAGTGCGCGGACCTGTGCGACCACCGCCGACTCGATCTCCCCGGCTGGCAGCCGCGGGATCGCCGGCCGCTCGGTCCCGCCGCCCTTCAGCACCGCCTGGCTGACATAGTAGCGGTACATCTGCCCGCCCCGCCCGCGGCTGTGGCTCGGCGACATGGCGCGGCCGTCGCTGTCAAAGATCAGCCCGCGCAGCAGCGGCGCCGTCGTGTTCCGCGTCCGATTAACCCGCACGCGCGGGCTGACCTGCAGGATGGCGTGCACCGCGTCCCACTGCTGCTGGGTGACGATGGCGTCGTGCTCGCCGGGATAGGCCGTTCCCTTGTGAACCGCCTCGCCGAGGTACACGCGGTTGCTGAGGATGCGGTAGACGTCACTCTTCGTCAGCGGGCGGCCCCGCTTCGTGGTGGCGCCCTCGGCTCGCAGGGCCTGCACCAGCTTGGTGCAGGACTCCGTCTCGACGAAGCCCTGAAAGATCCTCCGCACCAGCGCGGCCTCGGCCTCGTTCACCACCAGCTTCCGCTCGCGCACGTCGTAGCCGAGCGGCACGTACCCACCCATCCACATGCCGCGCTTGCGCGAGGCCGCGACCTTGTCGCGGATCCGCTCGCCGATGACCTCTCGCTCGAACTGGGCGAAGCTGAGCAGGATGTTCAGTGTCAGCCGCCCCATGCTGGTGGTGGTATTGAAGCTCTGCGTCACAGAAACAAAGGTGACGTTGTTCGCATCGAACACCTCGACCAGCTTGGTGAAATCGACCAGGGAGCGGCTCAGGCGGTCGATCTTGTAGACCACCACCACATCCACCAGCCCCTCCTGGATGTCAGCGACGAGGCGCTTCAAGGCGGGGCGTTCCAACGTCCCGCCAGAGATGCCGCCGTCGTCGTAGCGCTCCCGGACGAGGACCCATCCCTCGGCGCGCTGCGACGCGATGAACGCCTCACAGGCCTCGCGCTGCGCGTCGAGGGAGTTGAACTCCATGTCGAGCCCTTCCTCGCTCGACTTCCGAGTATAGACCGCGCAGCGGAGCTTCCGCACGGTCGCCGGCATCGCACCGGCCGGCTTCGCGTCACGCTTCATACTGCGCTCCGGCTCGGGCGCAGCCCGAAGAACACGCGCCCGTTCCAGCGGGTGCCCGTGATGGCGCGGGCGATGGCGGAGAGGGACTGGTAGGGCTGGCCTTGGTACTCGTAGCCGGCGCGCGTGACGGTCACCACGTGCTCGACGCCCTGGTATTCCCGGATCAGCTGCGTGCCGGCGATCGGCTTGTCGTCGCCGCGCATGCGGCGGACGGTGACCTTCCCGCCGTCGAGCTGCTCGCCGAGCGCCTCGAGGCGGGCCAGCGTCTCCGGCTTCAGGCCGCCATAGGCAAGCTCTTGAATCCTGTAGGCGAGCCGGCTTTCCAGGAAGCGCCGATTGTAGGGCGGCGGCTCGGCGCCGAAGAGTTCCCGCCACTGCTGCTTCAGCGCAGGCGTGGCGGCGGTCTTCAGGGCGGCGAGTCGGCCGAGCACGTCGGCGGGCGGGATGGCGGGGGCGGTGAACGCCGGCCGGGGGGTGGGCTTGGGCTTCGTGGTGCGCGTCATGCGTCTCTCCGGGTGGTCCGGTTCGCATGCAGGCGCTGGGCGGCCGGGAAGTGTAGCAACCGCTCTCCGCGGTCCGCGGAATCAGGCGCGGCTTCCTCGCCAGCGCGGCTGCGCAGCCGCAGCAGGCCGCGGGCAAGCAGGTCGCAGACCTCGCGGAGGTGGGGCGGCAGTTGGGGGTTCGGTGGGGGCGAGAGCATGGTTCGAACCGAACATCGGACCAGACCGCTGCAAATCGAAGTGCAATCAATCGCTTGGCGAACGCACGCGAAAACAAAGGAAGCGATGCGCAGAGCGTGCCGGTGGCGGATGCCGGCGCCAGGGAGCTGCGAGACCTGCCCGGCGTGCACGAATCGGGAAACCTGATCCGCTCCGCCGAACAGCCGCACTGCGAAATTGCCCTTGACCCCCAGGGGGGCGCATGACTACGGCAATCCGCGAAGCCGCATGGGAACGGACAACTCAGAATGCAAGAGCCATGACTACGCGAACGGCCTCCCTCGGGCAGGCGATCGTGGCGGCCAGAAAGGCGAAGGGGCTCAGCCAGAAGGACCTCGCCGCCGCCATCATGAAGGATGACGATTCGGGCGCGATCTCTCCCCAGTACCTGAACGACATAGAGCACGACCGCCGCAGCCCGACCTCTGACCATCTGATCCGACAGTTCGAGAAGGTGCTCGGGATCGAGGAGGGATACCTCTTCGTGCTGGCAGGCAAGATCCCCGACGAGATGCGCCGCAAGGCGCGCGATCCTGCGAAGGTTTCCGAGGCATTCCGGGCCTTCCGCAGAACCCTGACGAAATAGCGGAGCCGCCTTGATGGTTGCCTGGGTCCCGGATCGCTCTGGTCGCTTCCCCAAGCGTCCGCACTACACCCAGCAGGAGCTCGACCGTGAATGCGAGGCGATCGTCGGGCGCTTCCTCCGCGAGAAGTACGGCAAGGTCGAGTATCCCCTGACCACCAATGATCTCACCATCCTTGTCGAGAGCTTCTGCTCCGACGTGGACCAGTACGCCGACCTCTCTGCCGAAGGAGCCGACGTGGAGGGGATGACCGAGTTCTTCCCCGACATCGCACCCAAGATCTACATCTCGGAGCGAATCGCGGCGGACGAGCGGCGCGAAAACCGCCTGCGGACGACGCTCTCGCACGAGCTCGGCCACGCCCACTTTCACCGGCTTCTCTTCGCCGAGCTCTTCGCACCCGGCGCCTTGTTCTCCCGCCGACCCTCCGAAGCCAAGATGGTGTGCAAGCGGGACAACATGTTGGGCGCCAAGGAGGTGGACTGGATGGAGTGGCAGGCTGGCTATGCCAGCGGCGCCTTCCTGATGCCCGCCTCCGCCCTGCGGCGGCACCTGTCCGCCTTCTGCTCCAGCCGGGGGCTCCATACGGCCATCCCCGTCGATTCGCCCGATTCGCGGGAAATGCAGCAGGCGGTCATGGAGGGCTTCCAGGTCTCAGCGGATGCTGCGCGCGTCCGCCTGCTGAAGCTCGGGTTCCTCACGAATCAGGCGGGTCCGCCGTCTCTCTTCGGCTGAGACAGGGCTTCTACGCGCATCAGCGTATCTTTTCGCTTGCTTGCGATCATGCGCTTTTGATACGCCGATTAGCGGAGCGCCGGATCGTCCGGTGCTGACCTGATCGAAAGCCCTCCCCCGTGCCCACCGTTCCCGACTTCATCCGGAGGACGCCGCCGGCGTCCCTCCGCACTTACTTCACCGCCATCGGCGCCGAGTTGCCCCAGGATATCGCCTGGGACGGACCCGCCAACGACGTCATCGCGCCCCTGCTGCGTGCCGTCGACGACATGGCCGATGCCGATCGCCTGCGCGTCGTGAACGATGCCGAGCGGGTCGGCGCCATGGCCGACGAGCCCGGGCAGGCAGCCCTCTACGCGGTCTGTGACGATCATGCGCGCCTCGACGCCATGGAAAACGGGCATGCCCGCGCGCTCTGGGTGTTCCTGAACGACTCCACCACCTTCCGTCACGCCGAGGAGGTGCGCTTCGCCGACGACAAGCGGTTCGGTCGGATGTGGGACGGCTTCCTGAGCCAGCGTGCGCTCCCCGTCGCGCGCGACACCGCTGCGATCGGCCGCTTCAGGCAGGCCGTCGCGGAGCGCTTCGGCAGTGCCAATGTCGAGGTCGAGATCTGCGACCGCTCCCGGCCGATGCTGGACGGGCCCGATGCAGCGCTCGTGCAGGCCGCGGTCTATCGCGAGGGCCGGGCGGGCGACGTGCTGGAGTTCGTCAATGGCCGGCTCTCCCGCCGCCCCCACAGGCCGGTGGTCGAGGCGGCCCTGACCTATGAGCCGGCGACAGGTGCGATCGAGGTGGTGGCGGCAGCGCGGGAAACGCGTGAGGCGCTGGTCCGCCTGTTTGCGGAGCACCTCCTGGGCACGGCCTTCCAGGGCGAGCGGCTCCCCATCCGCCAGTTCCGCCTCGATCGGCTGCGGCAGACGTTCGACTTCCCGACCGACATGGCCGACGGCATCGACTCGGTGCGCATCACGATGATGAGGCTGATGCCCCTCGAAACGCAGCGCGAGCGCATCACCCTCGAATGCATGCGCGGCGCCGAGAGCACGATCTGGCAGCTGGCGGCGGACCGCCTGAACGGCCAGGAGCAGGGGATCGAAGGCTACGCGATCACCGCCGTGCGGCTGACCATCAAGTTCCGCGCGGCGCCCGGGACCCGTGGCGGCCGCACCCTGCCGGTGACCATCACCATGCCCAAAGGCTGCGATCTCAAGGACCGCACCGAGCGGGAGCGCATCATCGGGGAGAAATACCTCCGCCGCTGGGGCCTCCTGCGGGATGTCTGATCGCCCGCCGCAGCTCGACGCCGAGGCGGTGGACCTGCTGCTCCAGGTGCTGGAGCTCAGGGAGCCGGTCCTGTCCGGCGCTGCCGCCGAGCTTTCGCCCCGGCCGGCGGCGGTGCTGGCGGCGGCCGGCCTGCTCGTGCCGCATGGTCATGAGGACGTCAGCGCATCCCAGGCCGATCACGACGATACGCCTGTTTCACTGATCTGGTCCGAGGCGCATGGGGGATTCGCCTACTTCAGTCCCGCGGTCGGCTTGGCGCCCGTTCCCCCGGAGCGGCAGGTTCGGTATCGGGTCGATGCCGCGGCCATGCTCGATGCCTTGGCCGCGCGACTGGATCGCCCGAGCAACCAGGCGGCCTTTCCCCTCATCGATGGGGTGCTTTGGGAGATCGGCGAGGTGCGCCTCGGTCGGCGCCCCGCGCGCGTGCCGCTCTGGTTTGCCCGGCGCCTCGTCAACCCTGCGGTGGTGCAGCAGGTTGTCGGCGCCGCGCGCGCTCGGCCGCACAATCGGCTGCGCGTGATCCTCACCAGCGCGCGGCCTTCCCGCGTGGCTGAAATCGAGATTCCCGGTGCCGCGGTGGTGGCGCTGCGCGACGTATTGGCCGCACCGGACAACCTCGCCATCAGCCCCGATATCCTCGATGCCCGGCTGCGCGGCGTGCCAGCTGAGCAGGACGGCCGGCCTCTCGTCCTGTCGTCCGATGGCCGGCAGCTGCGCATCGGCACCCAACCCCCGATCGCCTTCACGTCGGACGCCCACATCGCCGCCATCCGCAAGCTGGTGGATGCCTACTATCGCGGCGAGAGGCTGCCGATCCGCGAGCTCACCGACCTCGGCAGCCCCGCTCGTCTGTTCGGCGCCAAGAGATGGGCCGTGCTCAAGCGCCACATCACCACGGTGAATGGCCTGTGGGGCTTCGACCTATAGGCCGTTTTCTCCCTGTTCTTCTCCCGACTGCCGGCTCGTTCTTCTCCCTGCCGTGACGCGACCTTCCCCGCAGTTCTTCGAGGGAAGTCGCCATGTCCGTCAGGCACCTGCACCAGGCCGATCTGGCCCGCCGCTGGAATGTCAGCCCGCGCACGCTGGAGCGCTGGCGCTGGCTCGGCCAGGGGCCGCGCTTCCTGAAGATCGGCGGCCGCGTCGCCTATCGCCTCGAGGACATCGAGGCGTTCGAGGCGGCGCAGATCCGCACCATCAGCGGCAGCACCGGCGAGCATCGCCCTGCCGCCTGATCGCACCCGGCCTTGCTGCCGGGTCCTCCTGGGAATGCAACACCGCCGCAAGGCGGAAATACCAGGACGGTCAGCTCCGCCGCGTCGGGGCCCGGCAGCACCTTCACCGACGGAACCGGAGCGCGACGACGAAGGAGTCACGCTTCCATGTTCAAGCCCAAGCCACCGCCGCTCGACCAGCTGCGTCAGTCCTACGGGATGGCGTCGCTGCCGGACTGCATCAAGACCGATGCCGTCGGCGAGTACGGCCACGCGATCAGCAAGCCGATCGGCCAGTCCACGATCGACGACATCGCCTTCGCCATCCAGTCGCTGAGCACCGAGAGCACCGCGCTCTTCAGGCGGCTCGACGCGCTGCGCCAGCTGCATGATCGCACCCGCCGCGCCGGTGGTCTGGGTGCGCACCTCGCGATCGAGAGCGCCATGCGGGTCCAGGAGGGCGGCCAGTGAGCACGCCCTTCAACCAGACGCAGCCGGGTGGCTTCCGCATCATCACCGCCGACGAGCGGATGGCCGAACAGCGGGGCATCAAGGGCGTGCTCACTGGCATCTCGGGCATCGGCAAGACGTCGCAGCTCTGGACGTTGGATGCGGCCCGGACGCTGTTCGTGAACCTCGAGGCCGGGGAGCTCGCCGTGCAGGGCTGGCCCGGCGATGAAGTCCGCGTGCGCAGCTGGGAGATGGCGCGCGACCTGGCGTGCTGGATCGGCGGCCCGAACGCGGCCATGCGGCCCGACCAGCCCTACGACACGACCCACTATGAGCGCGTCTGCGCCGCCTTCGGCAGCCCGGAGCAGCTGGCGAAGTATGATACCATCTTCGTCGACAGCATCACCGTCGCCTCGCGCCTCTGCCTGCAGTGGTGCAAGGGCCAGCCGCAGGCGGTGTCGGATCGCAGCGGCAAGCCCGACCTGCGCGGCGCCTACGGGCTGCTGGGCCAGGAGATGATCGGCTGGCTGACCCACCTGCAGCACACGCCGAACAAGAATGTCTGGCTGGTCGGCCTGCTCAACAAGCAGCTCGACGACTTCAACCGCCCGTACTTCTCGCTGCAGGTCGAGGGCAGCAAGACCGGCCTCGAGCTGCCCGGCATCGTCGATGAGGTCATCACCCTCGCCGAGCTTCCGCGCGAGAAGGAGGCGCCGATCCGCGCCTTCGTCTGCACCACGCTGAACGCCTTCGGCTACCCGGCGAAGGATCGCAGCGGTCGCCTCGCCACCCTGGAGGAGCCGCATCTCGGCCGGCTGATGGAGAAGATCCGCCGGCCGCTGACGACGCCGCCGACGGCGCAGTTCCAGATCACCCTGCCCGCGGCGGAGCCCGCGATCCCCACCAACTCGACGCCGCAGGAGGGCTGAGCCATGTCCGGCAGCTTCACGCACGACTTCAACGGCGCCGAGGCGCAGCAGAACGCCTTCGAGGTGATCCCCGCCGGCACGCTGGTGAAGGTCCGCCTCACCATCCGGCCCGGTGGCGTTGGCCCGGAGGGCTGGGTCACGCAGAGCCGCACCAGCGACGCGCAGTACCTCAACACCGAGGCGGTGATCCTGGAGGGACCGCACACCAAGCGCCGGATCTGCACGCGCATCGGCCTGCGCGGGAAGGGTGCGCAGGGGGCGGACGACGCCTACGGGAACCGCGGCCGCTCGCTAATCCGCGGCATCCTGGAGAGCGCCCGCGGCATCGCCTCTAAGGATGCCTCCGATCGCGCCCGTGCCGCGCGCACTATCCGCGGCTACGGCGACCTGAACGGGATGGAGTTCCTCGCCCGTGTCGGCGTCGAGAAGGACAAGACCGACCCGCGTGACGAGGGGCGCAACGTCATCGCCGCGGCGATCGGCCCGGAGCACGCGGACTACGCCCGCCTGATGGGTGCGGCACCGGCGGCGACGCAGCCCATGCTGCCCGGCCCGACGACGCCGGCGATCGGCGGCACCGCGCCCCCCTGGGCCGCCGCCCAGCCTGCCCAGCCGCCCGCGGCGGCGGGCAACGCGCCCTTCTGGGCGCGCTGAGCGGGAGGCCCACCATGATCCCGCGCGACTACCAGCGGGCGGCGGTGGACGCCGCCCGCGCCAAGACGGCGGCGCACGGCAACACGCTGGTCGCGCTGCCGGTCGGCGCCGGCAAGACCGCCGTCGCCGGCTTCTTCATCGGTGAGGAGGCGGCAGCAAAGCCCGGCTCCCGCTTCCTGGTGCTGCAGCACACGGACGAGTTGATCGAGCAGAACCGGGCCACGATCGGCCGGGTCGCCGGCCTCCCCGCCTCGGTGGTGAAGGCCGAACGCGACGACTGGTCCGGCCAGATCGTCTTCGGGAGCGTGCAGACGCTGGCGCGCTCCGCGCGGCGCGCCCGCATGGGGCAGGTCTCGCACCTCGTCATCGACGAGGCCCACCGCGCGGCCGCGGACAGCTACCAGGCCATCATCGCCGACGCCCGCGCCGCCAACCCGAAGCTCAAGCTGCTCGGCCTCTCGGCCACGCCGGAGCGCGGCGACGGGCGCAGCCTTCGCAAAACCTTCTCGAACATCGCCTACCACCTGCCGATCTCCGCGCTGATCGCCCAGGGCATCCTGGTGCCGCCGCGCACCTTCACCATCGACGTTGGCGTCTCCGACGACCTGGATCAGGTCGGCGCGACGGCCGGCGACTTCGACATGGACGCCGCCGCCAAGGTGCTGAACCGGGCAGTGGTCAACGAGGCGGTGGTCGAGCACTGGCACGAGCGTGCCGGCGACCGCCGCACCATCGCCTTCTGCGCCACCGTCGCCCATGCCGAGGCGGTCGCCGCGGCCTTCCGTGCTGCGGGGATCACCGCCGAGACGGTCACCGGCGAGATGCCGGCGAAAGAGCGCGCCGCGCTGCTCGCCCGCTTCGACCGCGGGGAGGTGCAGGTCATCACCAACTGCATGGTGCTGACCGAGGGCTTCGACAGCCAGCCGGTCGCCTGCATCGTCGTGCTCCGCCCGATGCTCCACCGCGGCACCTTCATTCAGGCGATCGGTCGCGGGCTGCGGAAGGTCGATCCGGAGCGCTTCCCCGGCGTGGTGAAGACCGACTGCGTCGTCCTCGACTTCGCCGGTGCCGCGCACCGGCATGGCTCGATCGAGCACGATGGTATGCTCGCCGAGGAGAAGGACGAGGGGCCGGGCCAGGCGCCGTACAAGACCTGCCCGGACTGCGAGGCGGAAGTTCCGCTCGGAACCATCGCCTGCCCCTTCTGCGGCCATGTTTGGGAGCGAATGCTCCGCGAAAAGCGCCCCCTGCAGTGCTTCGGGCTGACCGAGATCGACCTGCTGGACCGCTCGCCCTTCCGCTGGTGGGACATGCACGGCGACGGCCACGCGATGATCGCCTCCGGCTTCGACGCCTGGGCCGGCGTGTTCTTCGACGGGGAGCACTGGCACGCGGTCGGCAAGCTGCGCCAGGGGCGCCTCCGGCATCTCGGCGTCGGCGAGCGCGCCCAGGTCCTGGCCGGGGCCGACGACTTCCTGCGCCAGGCTGAGACCGGGGCCGCCGCCACCAAGAGCCGCCTCTGGCTGAACCACCCCGCCAGCCCGCGCCAGCGCGAGCTGCTGGTGAAGGCCGGGGACGCCGATCCGGCGCTGGACTTCGGCCTGTCGAAATACGCGGCGAACTGCCGGCTGAACTTCCTCTGGCACCGGCCGCAGATCCTGGCCGCGGTGTTCCCCGGCGGCCTGGGGAGGGCGGCATGAGCCGGGAGCACGACGATGTCCCTCGCGCCCGCGCCTCGCTCGCTCTGCGCCGTGTGCAGGCGGCCCGCGCGCGGCTTTGGCTGGTTCGACCCGACCTCGGCGAAGCCGCCGCGGCCCTCGGTCTCCTTCTGCTCCATCACCTGCCAGGGCTGGTGGGTGCGCTTGGCGCGGCGATCCACCGCCATGGTTGATCTCACTGAACAGGAACGGGCCGCCATGCGCGCCGCGATGCGCGCGATGGCCGAGGTGATGGCGGAGATCGGCTGGACCACTCCGCTCAATGCGTTGTCGGAGCAGCAGGTGTTGACGCTCGCGGAGGTGGCCGTCGGCGCCTTCCAGGACGCCATGCGGGCCTCTGCCTCCCCCTCGACGCCGGAGGTCCCGTTCTGATGACGGACGCCAGCCTCGACTTCAATCACCGCCCGAAGCCGCCGACCGCGGCAGAGGCGATCAACGACCTGATCGATGCAGCGCTGGTGGCGGAGAACGGCACGCGAGCGCGCCGCGAGTATCTTGGCGGCTCGCGGCTGGGCGATCCCTGCGCGCGGCGCCTGCAGTACGAGTTCCTCGACGTCCCGCGCGACCCCGACACCAGCTTCTCGGGTCAGACGCTCCGCATCTTCGCGGTGGGGCACGTCTTCGAGGATCTGGCGATCGGTTGGCTCCGGCGCGCCGGTTTCGACGTGCGCACCCGCAACCGTGCCGGCGAGCAGTTCGGCTTCTCGGTCGCGGGCGGGCGCGTGCAGGGCCACATCGACGGCGTGGTCGTCGCGGCGCCCACGCCGGCGCAGGCCGTCGTCGCCGTGCCGGCGCTGTGGGAGTGCAAGTCGGCCAACGCCCGGAACTGGAAGGAGATGGTCCGGCGCGGCGTGGCCGCGGCGAAGCCAATCTACGCGGCGCAGATCGCGCTCTACCAGGCCTACATGGGCCTGACCGAGGTGCCTGCCCTGTTCACCGCGGTGAACAAGGACACCGCCGAGCTCCACCACGAGCTCGTGCCCTTCGACGGCGCGCTCGCCCAGGCCACCAGCGATAAGGCGGTGCGCGTCCTGCAGGCCTGCGACGCCGGCGAGTGGCTGCCCCGCGTCGCGGCCGAGCCCGAGCACATCGAGTGCACCCGCTGCCCCTGGCGCACGCGGTGCTGGTCATGAGCGCCGCCGAGGTGATCCCGCCCATGCCGGTCGCCCCCGATGCCGCTATGGTCGCGGCCTATGCCGACATGGTCTTCGGCTGGTGCGAGGGCTGGGTCGCGGTCCGCGCCCTCGCCGAGAAGGGTGGGCCCGACCGCGCACCGCACACCCCCTTCCTGCCCGCCGATGCCGAACTGCCGGCGAAGCTCGCCGTCCAGGCGCAGTGGGCTGCCGAGACGGGCATGGCGCTCTACGTCATCCCCGGCACGGTCACCGAGCCCGGCCAGGCCAGCGCTGAGCACATCGCGCAGATGCAGGTGGTGCTGGTCGATCTCGACGGCGGCGATATCGCAGCCAAGCGGGCGTACCTCCTCCAGCACCTTGGCTCGCCCACCCTCGAGGTCGCCTCGGGTGGCATCACGCCGGAGGGCCAGGAGAAGCTCCACCTCTACTGGCGGCTGACTGAGCCCGCCACCGGCGAGGACCTCGCAACCATCTGCCGCCTCCGGCACGCGATCGCGGTGAAGGTTGGGGGCGACCCGGCCTTCCGGTCGGCGCACCAGCCGATCCGCGTCGCTGGCTCGGTGCACGCGAAGGGCGGCCACCAGCGGCTGGTCGCCATCCGCGAGAGCACCGGTCGGGACCGCGACCTGACCGAACTGGCCGAGGCGGTGCTGGCCATGCCGCCGCTGGCCGGCATCGGCGCCGCAGTAGCCATGGACACGGGCGGCGATCCCCTCGACTTCAACGGCGCGGGCTCAGCCCGCGGCGATGTCACGGAACTGTTCGGCCGGCAGATTCGGGAAGGCGGCGCCGACGGGGTCACCCGCTTCGAGGCGCTGTCCCGCATCATCGGCTACTGGATCCGCCGCTGCCAGGACGGCTTCGTCACCGCGGCCCAGGCCTGGCAGGAGATCTGCGACTACAACACCGCGCGGATCAGCCCGCCCTGGCCCGAGGACCGGCTGCGTCACGAGGCCGAGCGGCTGTGGCGCAGGGCAGAAGCCAGCCATGCCGGTGCGGGCGCCGCCGACCCCGACCATGACGAGGTTGGTGGCGACGGCACCGGCGATGATGGCGCGCTGCCGATCGGATTCACCGAGGACGCGCTCGCGGCCGAGTTCAGCGAGCAGCACGGCGAGGACTGGCGGCACGTCGCGGTCTGGGGTGCCTGGCTCAACTGGACAGGCTGCCGGTGGGAGCGCGAGGGCACCCTGCGCGCTTTCGATCTGGCCCGCCGCGTCTGTCGCGCCGCGGCCAACCGCGCGAACAGCAACAAGGTCAGGACGAAGCTGTCGCAGGCATCGACGGTCGCGGCCGTCGAGCGCCTGGCCCGCGCCGATCGCCGCCACGCCACCACCGCCGAGGTCTGGGACCGCGATCCCTGGCTGCTGAATACCCCGGCCGGCGTCGTGGATCTGCGCACGGGCGCCGTCGCCCCGCACGACCGCGCTCTCTGCATGACGAAGATCACCAGCGCGGCATCCCATGGGGAATGCCCGGCTTGGGTTGCCTTCCTCGCCCAGGTGACCGGCGGGGACGTCGAGCTGCAGGCCTACCTCCGCCGGGTGGTCGGCTATGCGCTCACCGGCGTCACCACCGAGCACGCGCTCTTCTTCCTCTACGGCACGGGTGCGAACGGCAAGTCAGTCTTCGCCAACACGCTGACGGCGCTGCTCGGCGATTACGCCACTGTCGCGCCGATGGACATGTTCATGGCGACCACCGGCGATCGCCACCCGACCGACATGGCCGGGCTTCGGGGCGCCCGCATCGTCACCTCGATCGAGACCGAGCAGGGCAGCCGCTGGGCAGAGAGCAAGCTGAAGGCGCTCACCGGCGGCGACCGCATCACCGCGCGCTTCATGCGGCAGGACTTCTTCGAATTCACCCCGCAGTTCAAGCTGCTGGTCGCTGGCAACCACAAGCCGTCCATCCGCAACGTCGACGAGGCGATGCGGCGGCGGCTGCACATGGTGCCCTTCACGGTCACGATTCCGCCCGCCCAGCGCGACAAGCGCCTTCCCGAGCGGCTGCTGGCGGAACGCGACGGCATCCTGGCCTGGGCGCTGCAGGGCTGCCTCGAATGGCAGCGTGTCGGGCTCCGCCCGCCCGCAACGGTCCTGGCCGCCACCGACGAGTACTTCGAAGCCGAGGACGCCCTTGGCCGCTGGTTGGTCGAGTGCTGCGAGCGCGGCGTCAACCACGTCGAGGCGACGGCGGTGCTCTTCGCGAGCTGGAAGGCGTGGGCGGAGGCAGGCGGCGAGTACGTCGGTTCGGTCAGGCGCTTCTCCGACAACCTCCTCAATCGTGGCTTCGAACTGCACCGCAAGGGCTCCGCACGCCAGCTGCGCGGGCTTCGGCTTTGCCAGTCGCCGGCGCCGGCTGGCGCCATCCAGTTCTGAAAGGGATGCAGCGCATGAACGCGAAAAACGGCCAAGGCTCGGCCCTTCGAGTGACGCAGATGACGCAGGCTACCCAAATACCCGTTCGCGCGCGCACACGCGCACGCGTGACGGGTGTTTCCGGATCCAGCGTCATCTGCGTCATCGACCCGGCACCGCCGACGGGAAGCCTGCTCGCCCTAGACCTCGGCAGCACCCTCGGCTGGGCGGTGCGACTGGCCGACGGCACCGTCACCTCCGGCACCGCGACCTTCCGGCCGGGACGCTTCGAGGGCGGTGGCATGGGCTGGCTGCGCTTTCGCCGCTGGCTGGACAGCATGGCTGCCAGCGCCGGCCCGCTCGGCAGCATCGTCTTCGAGGAGGTCCGGCGCCACGCCGGGACGACCGCCGCCCACGTATATGGCGGCTTCCTCGCGCACCTCACCGCCTGGTGCGAGGGCAGCGGCGTCCCCTACCAGGGCGTACCGGTCGGCACGATCAAGCGCTTCGCTACCGGCAAGGGCAACGCGCCGAAGGACGCGGTGATCGCCGCGATGCGGGCCCGCGGCTTCACGCCGACGGACGACAACGAGGCGGATGCCCTCGCGCTGCTGTTGTGGGCAATCGATGCCCAGGGCGGTGCGCAGTGAGGCTGCAGGGGGGGCCATCCTTCCCGCGGTCGCCGCTCGGGCGGGAGCCGAGCCCGGCGAATGCCGTCGACCTCGAGGCCATGCGCCGGCGCGTCTGGCGCGAGCAGGGCGTCGTCGCGCTCCGCCTCGATGACATCACCGATCCCTGGCTTCGCCAGGCACTTACCAACGAAGCGATGCGGCGCTGGGGGCCGCGGAACGGAGGCACGACCCATGGCCGCTAAGCGCAAGAAGAAGATCCGTGTCCAGCAGGAAAGCCTCGCCATGCCGAGCCGGTGGCGCCTTCAGCATGGCGGGTTCAGTGAGCCGATCCGTGAGGCCGATCCGGAGACCGGCGTACCCGTCGTGCATCGGCGCGCGGTCGACACGCTGGGTCAGATGCTCGCCAACGGCACCATCACCCAGGAAATGCATGACGCCGGCGCGGTCTTCCGGCGGCAGTTCCGCGCGGCTGCACTGGATGCGCTGCGTGGTGCGGCCCTGGTCCGCCTGCCTGCTGCGACGGGCGAGACCATGACCGAGCGGCAGGTTCAGGCCCGTCGTCAGGTCTCCGCTGCAATGGAGGTGCTGGGTGGCCCTGGCGGGGCCGCGGGTAGCTGCGTCTGGCACGTGGTCGGCCTCGAGTGCTCAGTCCGCGAGTGGGCCATGCGGCGAGGATGGGGCGGTCGGGCTGTGCCTGCCAGCCAAGCACAGGGAATGCTGGTCGCGGCACTCTCCGTGCTGGCGGGTCACTATGGACTGATCCTTCCCTCATCGCCCGGCAGCGGTATGGTATCGAGCAGGAACTGTGCACCCTGAAAATTGGCGAGTTCGTCATTAGGCCATGGCTGTTTCTCGGATTGCTGATCTCCCTGCTCCAGTCACAGCGGCCAAGGCTGACTGGCTTGTAGCGTCGGACTGGATTGGCTTCACACCGGTCGGCGACAGTCCAGATGCAGCAGGACGATGCCAGGCAACCATCGCGGCGCAGGCAGGCAACGGCTACGTCATCGAGTACATAACGCGCGACTTCGGAACGCCGAAGGCGGGCTACTTGACCGATCCCGCTTATCTGGAGGAGCGAGCTGCGCATGCTGCCGTCGCCGGACGGCTCGTGGCCATTCATCGCCTTCGCGCCTCTTCGCTGCCGCTTCGCACCATCATCGGCGAAGACGACTACAACCGTATACAGGACATGTGGGACGAAGATGGTCGGCGGCGTCGGTGGTCGGTGGCGTTTCCGATCGTCGAGAGTTACGAGATCCCGACGAAGCCTCTGGCCCGCGACGTCCTCGGGCCAGAGGCGATGCAGCGAGTCTTCGCGCATCCGTCAGCGACGCTACGACCCCTGAATGACGACGAGCGAGCCCGCATCGCCGCCCTGCCACTATCGGTCAGGACCACGCGAAATGCCTGGATCGGCATACAGGCTGACATCATGGCCGCCGAGCGCAGCGAGATCGATTCCCGCATTGCCCGCGAGATCGATCGCGACTTGGGTTCGAAGGCCGCGGAAGGCATGACTGTCGAGCAATGGACGAAGGTGCGACTACGGGCGGCGTGGCTTGCACAGCGCTTTGTCCGTGAACGCCAGAAGGACAACTCGCTCAAGTGCGATGACTGCGGCTTCGATCCGGCATCGCGGATCGACGGCACGCCCGTCAAGGCGCGATCTCTTCTGGATGTTCACCACCTTCATCCTCTGGAGGAGGGCCGACGCGTCACAACCCTCGCCGACTTCAGGCTGCTGTGCCCGACCTGCCATCGGTTGGAGCATGCACTCGTTCGTGCGAGGCTTTCGCAGTCCGCTTGAGCAAAACGAAAAGAAGCGTGGCACAGCGAATGAATGTCGCGTTGCCCGCTGAAACTCGCTCGGGCTACTGTTCGGACACTCGTTGAACTGCGCACGCGCCGCGGCTCACCAGCCACAGCGTAGCTCTGTCGAGACAGTGGCTCGCGAACCGCAGGGTCCTTCCTGGCCCCGCTGTATGCGGGGGGCGGAAGCGCGCGACATCGCTAGCGCTTGGCCGGAAATATGGTTCGCAGTTCGCACCAGTTGGCCGTGATCTCAATCGCTTAGCTGCGAACCATGGCCGCGTCGGTTCGCAGCCGCGGTTCGCACGGTTCGCACCCCTCCTGATCCCGGATGGTTCGATGACGCTCCCCTGGATGGCAGCGAAGATCCTGCTGCGCCCGGTGGCGGAGCTGCGCGCGCATTCCGGCAACGCGCGCGTGCACGGCGCTGCGCAGATCGAGCAGATCAAGGCCAGCATGCTGGCCTTCGGCTTCACCAACCCGCTGCTGGTGGACGAGGGGGGCGTGCTGATCGCCGGTCACGGCCGGCTCGAAGCCGCGGTGGCACTCGGCATCGATAAGGTGCCGACCATCGTGCTGCGGCATCTCTCCGCGGCGCAGAAGGAAGCGCTGCGCCTCGCCGACAACCGCATTGCGGAGAACGCGACCTGGGACCAGGCGCTGCTGCGCGACGCGCTCGCCGCGGCGCAGGCGGCGCCGGACCTCGACCTCGCGACGCTTGGCTTCTCGGCCGCGGAGCTCGACGACATCCTCGCGGCGGCTGGAGATGCCGTGTCCGACGGCGACGCGCCCGAGGCCCTGTCGGCGCCCGCGGTCCAGGGGGGCGGGGACGGCGCGGCGGAGACGGAAGCGCAGGCGGAGGATGATCCCGCCGATGCCGAACCCGACCCGCCGCGCCAGGCCGTCACCCGGCCAGGCGACCTCTGGACCCTCGGCGAGCACCGGCTGCTCTGCGGCGACAGCACCGATGCCGCGTCGGTAGCCCGCGTCATGGGCGAGGACCGCGCGGCGCTGCTCTTCACCAGCCCGCCCTACGGGAACCAGCGCGACTACACCACAGGCGGGGTCTCGGATTGGGACGCGCTGATGCGCGGCGTATTCCAGCACCTGCCGGCGGCCCTGACCGAGGATGGCCAGGTGCTGGTGAACCTCGGCCTGATCCACCGCGAGGGCGAGTGGCAGCCCTACTGGCAGGGCTGGCTCGACTGGATGCGCGCGCAGGGATGGCGTCGCTTCGGACTCTACGCCTGGGACCAGGGGCCCGGCCTGCCTGGGGACTGGAACGGCCGCCTCGCCCCGGCCTTCGAGCTGGTGTTCCACTTCAACCGGGAGTCCCGCGCGCCGAACAAGATCGTGCCCTGCAAATGGGCCGGCACGCCGAACAAGGGCAGCGGCCTCCGCGCCGCGGACGGCGAGGTGAAGGCCTACACCCACATCGGCCTGCCTGTGCAGGAGATGCGGATCCCGGACAGCGTGCTGCGGATCACCCGCCACAAGGGGCGCGGCATCGAGACCGGGCATCCGGCGGTGTTCCCCGTCGCGCTGCCCGAGTTCCTGATGCGCGCCTACACGGCCGAGGGCGACGCCGTGTTCGAGCCCTTCTCGGGGAGCGGGACCACCATCCTGGCTGGCCAACGCACGGGCCGGCGCGTGCGCGCCATCGAGCTCGCGCCGGCCTATGTCGACCTCGCGATCGCCCGCTGGCGGACGCTGCACCCCGAACTGCCGGTGACGCTCGCCGACGATGGCCGCGACTTCGACACCGTGGCTGCGGGCCGCGCGGAGGTGCTCCCCGATGCTGCGTGACCTCACGGTCGCCTCCATCCCGGTCGCGGCGCTCGTTCCCTACGCGGAGAATGCGCGCACGCACTCCGACGACCAGGTGGCCCAGATCGCTGCCTCGATCGCCGAGTTCGGCTTCGTGAACCCGGTCCTGGTGGACGCCGCCGGCGTGCTGGTCGCCGGCCACGGCCGTGTCATGGCCGCGAAGCGCCTGGGCATGGCCGCGGTCCCGGCGATCCGGCTCGCCCACCTGACCGAGGCGCAGGCCCGGGCGCTTCGTCTCGCTGACAACCAGATCGCGCTGAACTCCGGCTGGGACGAGGCCCTGCTCGCCGCCGAGATCGCCCGTATCCGCGACGAGGCGGTGGTGGACCTCGACGTCCTCGGCTTCTCGGGCATGGAGCTCGACCGGCTGCTGGCCGCCGCGGATGCCGGCGTCCAGGACGACGCCGACGATGCCCCCGAACCGCCGGCCACCCCCGTCACACGCGCCGGCGATCTGTGGCGCTGTGGGGACCACCGCCTGCTGTGCGGCGATGCCACGAAGCTCGGCGACGTGCAGCGCGCCCTCGGCGCCGACCGCCTCGCCGACATGGCCTTCACGGACCCGCCCTACAACGTCGCCTACCAGGGCGGCACCGCGGCCAGGATGACCATCGCCAACGACGCGCTCGGCTCCGGCTTCCTCGACTTTCTGCGCCCTGCGCTGGCGAACCTGCTCTCGGTGACGAAGGGCGCCTGCTACGTCTGCATGTCCTCATCCGAATGGCCGACGCTGCATCGCGCCTGGCAGGAGGCGGGCGGCAAGTGGTCGAGCACGATCATCTGGGCGAAGAACACCTTCGCCCTCGGCCGCGCCGACTACCACCAGCAGTTCGAGGCGATGCTCTACGGCTGGAAGGCGGGCGCGCAGCACTACTGGTGCGGCGCGCGGGACCAGGGGAACGTCTGGCACTTCGACAAGCCGGCCAGGAACGACCTGCACCCCACCATGAAACCGGTCGCGCTGGTCGAGCGCGCGATCCGCAACAGCAGCAAGCAGCGTGACACGGTGCTCGACCCGTTCGGCGGCTCCGGCACGACGATGATCGCGGCGGAGCGCACCGAACGGCGCGCGGTGCTACTCGAAGTCGACCCGGCCTATGCCGACGTGATCGTCCGGCGCTGGCAGGAGGCGACTGGCCAGGCTGCCATCCTGGACGGCGAGGATCGCGCCTTTGCGGACATCGCCGCGGCACGCGACGCCGCTGCACCCTGAGCGCGTGGGCGCGGCAGGCCACGGTGTTCCCCCGGCGTTACCGGCGCCAGAGGCGTCGGATCCGCAGGAAGGCGCGATAGCCGACCTCGAGGATGGGAAGCACGAGAGCGGAGGACGCGATCCGCCCCGCCCAGGCGAGTCTGGGGAGTTGCCGCCAGAGCTCCGCGAAGGCGGCTGCGCCGGAGGCCAACGTCCCGTCCGCCCGACGCACATGCATGCGCGCCAGCGCCGCGTCGCGCGACAGGTCCGGACCCAGGGCCTCGGCGCCGCAGGTCGAGACGTCGACGAAGGCGAGGCGGTCACCTCCGTCCGCCTTCCGGTACTGCGCGATCTCGTGCGAGCAGACCGGACAGGCGCCGTCGTAGTAGATCGTGGCGGTTGGCTGCGTGCTGGTGCGGTCCATGGCCGAGAGATGGCCCGCCGCTGGCGGCCCGCCAGGGTGCTGGTCGATGGCCGCCGCCCTGAGGATCGGCTAATCCGGAAACGCCAATCTTCGCAATAAGATAACGCTGCATCGTGCTTGGCTCGGGCGCGGCACAGCGCGAATGGTCCGTCACGCGCAGGGGATGCCCTGCACCAGAGGACGGAGACCAGCATGACCGACCGCGAAGCCCGCGCCACGCGCAACCAGCAGAAGAGCCTCGAGGCCTTCCTGCAGCAGAAGGCCCGCTTCGACGCGATGGTCGCCGAACTGCAGCAGATGAGCGCGGATCACTTCGGCGCGGATCCAGAGGAGGTCCTCTGGGGCAAGGCCGCGACGCTCGAACACTGGAACAGCCGGCTCGCGAGCGTGACGGATTGCTACTTCAAGCGCGGCGAATTCGCCGAGTAGTGCGCGGCACAACCCGCCGCGGCCCCGACCGGCAGCGCCGGCGGGGCTCCCGGCAGTAGGGGCCGATGGTCGGCACCCGACACCGGAGACCAGCACGATGACGAAGCTTTCCGACACCCAGCGCGTGATCCTGAGCGCCGCCGCGCAGCACGAGATGGGCCTGGCCCGCGCGCCGAAGACCCTGCCGGCCGCCGCCCGCAACGCGGTGTTCCGCAGTCTGATCAAGAACAACCTGCTGACCGAGATCAACGCCCCGCGGGAGCATGTCGGGCTCGGCTGGCGCCAGGATGAGGACGGGACCTGGATCGTGGCGCGCATCACCGACGACGGGCTGCGCGCCATCGGCATCGACCCGAACGCGGGCGACGCTGGCGAGGAGGACGAGCAGCGCGCCGAGGCCATCGCGCTCCGCAACGCCGAGCGCCGCGCCGCCGCGGAGGCCGGCGCGACGGGCGCGGACACGGCGCCCACGGGCGGGGCGGAGGAGGCGCCGCGGGACGAGGACGCCCCGGCGCCTGAGGCGACCCAGGGCGCGCCAACGCCCGCCCCGCGCGCGACCCTGCGCGACGCCGCCGCGGCGGTGCTGGCCGCCTGGGACGACGAGGCCAACCGCGAGACGGACATCATCGCAGCCCTCGACGGGCCGATGGCGGCCCTCCGCGCCACCCTGGCCGGCAAGCCGCCCCGCGCCGCGCGCGAGCCCGGCGCGCCGCGGAAGCCGCGCGAGGGCACGAAGCAAGAGGCGGTGCTCGCCCTGCTCCGCCGCGAGGAGGGCGCCACCATCGCCCAGATCTGCGAGGCCACCGGCTGGCAGGGTCACACGGTCCGCGGGTTCTTCGCGGGCCTGAAGAAGCGCCAGGGGATCGAGGTGCAGGTGCTGGAGCGGGTGCGCCAGGTCGGCCTGAACAAGGAGGGCGCCCGCGGGTCCTACACGATCTACCACCTGCCGGCCTGAAGGCCTGGTCGGACGCATCGAGGGCCCGCCGCCGGAAGGTAGCGGGCCCTTGCCCGTCATGGACACCACGGGCGGCGGGAGGTCGCCGCCATGCCCGAGCTGACGCCGTCCACCCGCGAGGCCGCCCGCCGCATCGGCATCACCGAGACGGCGCTCCGCAAGGCCGAGCAGACGAACCGCATCGCCCGCGAGCCGGACGGCCAGTGGGACATCGACAAGACCCGTCGGCGCCTGGTCGAGACTGCGGATCCCGCCCGCTCGCCGCTGGCCAATGGCGGGGGCGGCGGGGCGGAGGGAACGCCCTATGCCCGACTGAAGGTCGCGCAGCTCGCGCTGAAGGTCGAGGCGCAGCGGCTTGCGCTCGACGAGAACAAGCGTCGTCTGCTCGACGCCGCAGAGGCCAACGCCACGATCGACGAGATCGCCGGCGCGATGCGCGACGCGCTGCTGAACTGGCCGGCCCGCGTGTCCGGCCTGATCGCCGCGGAGCTCGGCGTCGACCCACACCTGCTGCAGACAATCCTGCAGGGGCACATCACCGACTTGCTCTCGGAGGCGGCCGATCGCTTCGACCCTCCAGGCCTCGGCGGAGATCGGGCCGCGGACCCGTGACCATGTCCGGCGCCGGGCGGGGAGCATGCTCCGCCCGCCGCCGCAGATCCGCGTGTCAGAATGGGCCGACCGGCACCGGATCCTCGGCAGCCGCGCCTCCTCCGAGCCCGGCCCCTGGCGAACGAGCCGGACGCCGTACCTGCGCGAGGTGATGGACGCGCTCTCGGCGGTGCATCCGGCCCGGCGCGTCGTGTTCATGAAGGGGGCGCAGGTCGGCGCCACCGAGGCCGGCAACAACTGGCTCGGCTACATCCTGCACCACGTGCCCGCGCCGGTGCTGGCGGTGCAGCCGACCGTCGAGCTCGCGAAGCGCTTCTCGCGCCAGCGGGTCGACCCCTTGCTGGAGGAGACCCCGGCCCTCCGGGAGCGGGTGGCACCCGCCCGCGCGCGCGACAGCGGCAACACGCTGCTGTCGAAGGAATTCCCCGGCGGCATCCTCGTGCTGACCGGTGCCAACAGTGCGGTCGGGCTGCGCTCGATGACGGCGCGGTTCCTGTTCCTCGACGAGATCGACGCCTATCCCGGCGACGTCGAGGGCGAGGGCGACCCTATTGCGCTGGCGGAGGCCCGCGCCCGCACCTTCGGCTGGCGGCGCAAGGCCTTCCTGGTCTCGACGCCGACCATCGCCGGTCGCAGCCGGATCGAGCGGGAATATGCCGCCTCCGACCAGCGGCGCTACGTCGTGCCGTGTCCCCACTGCGGCGAGATGCAGTGGCTGCGGTTCGAGCGGCTGCGCTGGGAGAAGGGCGACCCGCGCTCGGCGCGCTACCACTGCGAGACCTGTGACGAGCCGATCGAGGAGCACCACAAGACGGCCATGCTGGCCGGCGGCCAGTGGCGGGCCACGGCGGAGGCGCAGGACCCGCACACGGTCGGGTTCCACATCTCGTCCCTCTACGCGCCTGTTGGCTGGTATTCGTGGGAGCAGGTCGCGCGGGACTGGGAGGCGGCCCAGGGCAAGCCGGAGGACCTCAAGACCTTCCGGAACACCGTGCTCGGCGAGACCTGGCAAGAGCGCGGCGAGGCGCCGGATTGGGAGCGCCTGGTCGAGCGGCGCGAGGACTTCCGGATGGGCGTCGTGCCCGCCGGCGCGCTCTGTCTCACCGCCGGCGTGGACGTCCAGGACGATCGCCTCGAGTGCGACGTCTGGGGCTGGGCCGAAGGTTTCTCGTCGTGGCTGGTCGACCATGTCGTGATCCCCGGGAGTCCGCGGGAGCGGGCGCCTTGGGACGCGCTGGCGACGCTGCTCGCGCGGGACTGGCCGCGCCAGGGCGGCGGCGCGATGCGCATCGCGCGGCTCTGCGTCGACACAGGCGGCCGCGACACCGCGGCGGTCTACGGCCATCTCCGTCGGCTACGGGATCCGCGGATCGCGCCGACCAAGGGCGTGGACGGCTGGAACCGGGCGCAGCCTGTGCAGGGCCCGACGCCCGTGGACGCGATGGTCGACGGGCGCAAGCTCCGCCGCGGTCTGAAGCTCTGGACCGTCTCGGTCTCGACCTGGAAGGCCGATCTGTATCGCCGCCTCTGGCTCGGCCGCGGCGACGCGGCGGAGTTCCCGCCCGGCTGGGTGCACGTGCCACAGGGCATCGAGGCGGAGTGGGTGAAGCAGCTCGTCGCCGAGCAGCTGCACACCGTGAAGGACCGCCGCGGCTTCGCGCGGCAGGAATGGGCGAAGCTCAGGGAGCGGAACGAGGCGCTAGACTGCGCGGTGCTGGCGCGCGCGGCGCTCTGGCTCCTCGGCGCCGACCGCTACGGCGAGCGCTTCTGGGCGCAGCTCCGCGAGCAGGTCGCCAACGCCCCGCTGCAACCGAGCGAGCTTCCCACTAGCGGGAATGTCGCTCCGCTACCGCCGCCGCAGGTCGCGACCGACACCCACCGCCCGCGCGGCTGGCTCGCGCCGCGCTCGGGCTGGCTGCGCTGAAAGGGAGGACGCACATGGACCCGACCGTCCTCGCCTGGGCGCTGGCGCAGCCAGCCGGCAGCCGGGCCGCCGCGCTCGCCGCGGCCTACACCGGCGGCACCACGCGCGTGACCTTCGACGGGCGCACCGTGGAGTACCGCAGCCTCGATGAGCTCGGCCGTGCGCTGGCCGTCCTGCGCGGGGCAGAGATGACAGCGGCGCGCCGGCCGTCCGTAACGCTGGCCAGCTTCTCTCGCGGGGGAAGCAGGTGATGGGCCGACTGCGAGACGCGTGGAACGTGCTGCGCGGCTATGCCGCGGCACAGGACCAGCGTGCCTCCGCATGGGCGCCCTCGGGCGGCAGCGCGACGGCCGAGGTCGGCACCGCCGCGGAGACAGTCGCGCGCCGCGCGCGCGACGCCGTGCGCAACGATCCCTACGCGAGCCGCATCGTCGACCTGTGGACTGGCAACGCGGTGGGCGCCGGCATCACGACGCGCTGGCCGGATCAGCGTCATGCCGATGCCTGGAGGCGCTGGGCGGAGAGCACCGCCTGCGACGCCGAGGGCCGACTGGACCTCTACGGCCTCCAGGCCCTGGTCATGCGCGCAGTCGTCGAAAGCGGCGAGTGCTTCGTGCGTTTCCTGATGACCGCGCCGTCGCCCGCGAACCCGATCGGCCTGCGGCTGCAGGTGCTGGAGAGCGACCACCTCGACACAGCGCGGAATGGCATGGTGGGCGGCGCCGCGACCATCCAGGGCATCGCCCTCGGCGAGGCCGGAGAGCCGATCGGCTACTGGCTGCACCGCGTGCACCCCGGCGCGACGTGGATCCTGCCAGGGGCGACCTGGCTGAGTAGCGAGCGGATCCCCGCATCGGAGGTGCTGCACGTCTACCGCAAGCGCCGCCCCGGCCAGCTGCGCGACGTGTCCTGGCTCGCCCCCGTCCTGCTGCGCCTGCGCGATCTCGGCGACTACGAGGCCGCCCTGCTCATGAAGGCCAAGATCGAGGCATGCCTTGCCGCGGTGGTCACGGAAGAAGGCGACGAGGCCCTCACCGGCGCCGCGGCCGGCCTGCTCCGCGACGCCCAGGGCCGGACGGTCGAGAGCTTCGAGCCGGGGATGATCCTCTATCGCCGCGGCATGGGCAGCGTGGAAGTGGTGAACCCTTCGGGCGGAGGCAGCCACGCCGCCTTTGCCCGCCGCGCGTTGGAGGCCGCCGCGGTCGGCGCGGGCCTGACCTACGACCAGGTCTCCGGCGACCTCACCCAGGCGAACTACTCCTCGCTCCGCGCCGGCAAGATCGAGTTCCGCCGCCTCTGCGAGCAGGTGCAGTACGGGATGCTCATCCCGATGCTGGTGCGGCCGATCGCGGACCGCTTCCACGCCCAGGGCGCGCTGCTCGGTCTATGGGGCGCGGAGATGCCGGACGGCGTCAGCCACGTCCCGCCGGCGCACGAGATGATCGACCCGCTGAAGGACACCACCGCCCTCATCGCCCAGGTGCGCGCCGGCTTCGTGCCGCAGCCCGAAGCGGCCGGCGCCTTCGGCTACGACTTCCGCGCCGCCGTGGAGATGATCCGCGAGGCCAACGCCCTGCTCGACGAGGCCGGCATCTCGCTCGACACCGATCCGCGCCGCGTCGCGAAGTCCGGCGCCGCCCAGGACGCCGCGCAGATGGCCGCCGTCGAGATCGCCGCCACCGGCGCCGCCGCGCCACCCCGCGCCGAGCCAACCCCAGGAGCCCCCGCATGACCGCCGGCGCCTACGACTGGACTGACGACATGCTCAAGATCAAGAGCATGCAGAAGAAGTTCCGCGACAGCTTCAACGGGACCGAGATCAACCCGGCCCGCTGGGACGTCGCGGCCAGCGGCAGCGGCATGGCGCTCGCGGTCGCCGACGGCACCGTCACCATCTCCACCGGCACGACCCTCGACGACGAGGTCGTGCTGACCAGCCGCACCGCCTTCACCATCCCGCTCCGCGTCATGGTCGCGGTGAACCTCAGCCAGCGCATCGCCGGCCAGTCGGTCTGGCTCGAGCTGGTCTCGGTCGATCCGACCTCCGCCCAGCCCGACGGCCGCAGCGCCGCCGCGTGGCGGCTCGACGGCACCAGCCCGACGCTGGCGAATTACGAGGTCCAGAGCGAGGGCGCCCCGCGGCTCGTCACCGCCTCCGCCTCGACCATCCCGACCACGGCGCCAGCGGGCTGGTCGGTGCTGGAGATCGAGCTGACCAACGACGAGTGCTGGTTCCACGGAAGGCAGCTCGACACCACGGCGGCTCGCTCGAACTCCTATGTCCGCCACCAGCAGATCCCGGAGCCGAATGCGCTCTACCGCTTCCGGATCCGCGTGCGGAACCGGCAGTTCGTCAACGGTATCTCGGCGGTCGCCAACAACGGTTCCGGCCTGGTGCGGATCACCCGCGCCGCGCATGGCTTCGCGACGAACGACGTGGTGACGGTGGCGGACGTCTCCGGCGTGCCGGGGGCGAACGGCACCTTCACCATCACGGTCATCGACGCGAACAACTTCGACCTGGTCGGCTCGACCTTCTCCGGTGCCTACCTGAACACCGGCTGGGCGTCGGTCTCGCGGAACCTGGCGCCAGCCTCGAGCATAGATGTGAAGGTGCAGTTCGTCACCATCGCGGATTACGCTGAGCTCACCACCGAGATCACCGCCGGCCGCGGCCAGTCGGTCGCCGGCCAGGGGCTCGGGGTGAACGTGCTGAGCACCATCGCTCCGACGCTGACGGCAGTGGGCGGCCAGGCGCGCAACACGAACGGCGCCCTGCCGGTGCTGGTCGCGACCGGCCTGTCCGCCAACCCGACCGCGGTGACCACCGGCCGGGGCATCGACCTGCTGGCGACGCTGATCGGCGCGCTGGTGAACAAGCCCTTCTCGATCCCGGAGGCCGACTGGCAATACGCGGCGGCCGCGGGTGGGATCATCAATACCACCGACGTCGTGCTGAGGGCCGCGGCCGCCGCCGGCGTTCGGAACTACGTCACCTCGATCGACATCCGCAACGCGCACGCGACCGTGGCGACCGAGGTGGTGATCAAGGACGGCGCCACGGTGATCTGGCGGCAGCTGCTGCCTGCGGCGATGGCCGCACCCGTCGAGATCACCTTTCCCACGCCGCTGCGCGGCACGGCGGCGACGGCGGTGAACTTCGCCTGCCTGACCACGGGCGCGCAGGTCTACGTCAACGCGCAGGGCTACGCCGCGCCGTAGCGGCGCCGACCACCAGGAATCCACCATGACTGAGACGACCGAGCCGGGCGGCAGCGATGCCGCGCCGGCGACTCCTGCCATGCCGATCGTGGCGCAGCGCGCGCTGGCGGCCCCGGCCACCGTCGATCGTGCCGCGCGCACCGTCGAGGTGGTGTGGTCGACCGGCGCCCGCGCCCGCAACTTCGTCCCCGCCTTCGGCCTGATCACCGAGGAGCTGGAGATGTCGCCCAACGCGGTGCGCATGGACGCGCTGCGCTCGGGTCAGGCCCCGGTGCTGAACACCCACCGGCGCGGCGATGCCCGCGACGTGCTGGGCCGCGTCACCGCCGCCCGCCTCGAGCGTGGCCGCGGATACGCGACGCTGCAGTTCTCCGCCGCTGCGGACGTCGAGCCGGTCTGGCAGCGCATCGCCGACGGCACGCTGCGCGCGGTGAGCGTCGGCTACCGCGTGCACCGCTACGAGCCGCGGCCGGACGCCGCCACCGGCGAGACCGTCCACCGCGCGGTGGATTGGGAGCCCTTCGAGATCTCCGTCGTGCCGGTCCCGGTGGACCGCGATGCGGCGGTCCGCGCGCAGGGGGAGCAGGGCCTCTCCGCGCCGGCGATCGAGCCCGCCCTGCCTGACGAGGAACCCACCATGCCCGAGACGACGCCGGAGACCCCGGCTGCCCCGCCTGCGGCGCCGCCCTCCGCCGCGCCGTCCACCCCGTCCCAGGAGACCACCGTGACCACCACGCCCAGCCCTGCGCCGACCGCGCCGCCCGAGCCCATCCGCGGCGCACCCGCGCCGGCCGCCCCGCCGGTCGACCTCGACGCCATCCGCGCCGAGGCCGAGCGCGCCGTCGCCGAGCGCATCGCAAGCTACGAGCCGGTGCTCGCCGCCGCGCGCGGCCTGCTCCCCGCCGACACCATCGACGCGCAGCGCCAGGCCGCGATGCGCGATCGCGCCAGCCCCGAGGTGCTGCGCGCCCGGCTGTGGGAGGCCTTCACCCAGGCGCAGACGGCCCGCCCCACGCTCCCGGCCCGCCCGGAGAGCGGCCCCGGCCACGATGACCCGGCGCAGCTGCTCGACGCCATGGCCGAGGCGCTCGCCGCCCGCTCCATGCCGGGCTACCAGCCGCCCAGCACCGGCCCCAGCGCTGGCCGCCACGCCGAGTTCATGGGCTGGCGCCCCTCCGACATGCTGCGCGAGCTCCTCGCGCGCCGGGGCGATCGCAATCCGCCGCGCAACCCGACGCTCCTCGCCGAGCGCGCCTTCCACACCAGCTCCGACTTCCCGGCGCTGCTCTCGGCCGCCGCCAACAAGATGCTGCTCGCCGCCTACGCGCCGGCGCAGCCGACCTACCGGCAGATCTTCCTCCGCCGCGACTTCCGCGACTTCAAGCCGCACCGGCACCTGCGCATCGGCGACTTCCCGACCCTTCTGCCGCTGCTGGAGAACGGTGAGATCCAGGTCGGCACCATGTCCGAGAGCCAGGAGATCGTCGTCCTGCAGACCTTCGCGCGGCGCATCCGCGTGACGCGACCGATGCTGGTGAACGACGACCTCGGCGCCTTCACCGACTTCGCCGCGGCGATCGGCCGCCGCGTCGCCGAGTTCGAGAACGCGACGGCCTACCAGCTGCTGAACAGCGGCAATGGCGACGGCCCGACGCTCACCAGCGGCAACGCCACCGTGTTCGGTACGGGCGCGGGGCGCGCGAACAAGGCCGGCGCGGGCTCCGCCCTCGACCTGCCGAACCTCGCCGTCGGCCGCGCGGCCATCATGCGCCAGAAGACGCTGGACGGCCTGCCCATCTCGATCGGCAGCACCATGCGGCTGCTGGTGGGCCCGAGCCAGGAGCTCGCGGCCCGGCAGCTCACCATCAGTGTCGCCGCTAACCAGATCGGCAACGCGAACGTCTTCGCGGGCTTCGTGCAGCCGCTGGTCGAGCCGTTGATCGGGGCCAACCGCTGGTACCTGTTCTCCGACCCGCTGAGCGCGCCGGTCTACGTCTACGGCTACCTCAACGGCGCCGAGGGGCCGCAGGTGACCACCGGGCCCGTCCAGGGCGCGGACGGGATCGAGGTCAGCGTGATCTTCGACTTCGGCGTGGGCGCCATCGACTGGCGCGGCGCCTGGTTCAATCCGGGCACCTGACCGCCCAACCACCCCTCGTGAACCGATGCAGAGGCCGCCCACAGCCGGGTCCCCGGCCAAGCGACAGCTTGGCTGGGTGGCTTGGGCGGCTTCTGCGTTTCTGGAGACCCCATCCCCATGCGCAACTGCATCCGTCCCGACGCCCGCTCCGTCCCCATGGTCGTGCCCTATGCCGGCGGCATCCTCTCCGGCCAGGGCATGCTGGTCGGCGCCTTCTTCGGCGTGGCCGCGGCCGACGCCGCGCAGAACGCCACCGTCGAGTGCGAGACCCGCGGCGAGTTCGAGCTCACCAAGGATCCGACCCAGGCCATGGCCGCCGGGACGCGCGTCTTCTGGGACAATACCAACCGTCGCCTGACCACCACCGCGACGGGCAACTTCCAGGTCGGCGTCGTCACCGTCGCCGCCCTCGCTGCCGACGCCACGGTCCGCGTCATGCTGGCCCGCGTGCCGGCCTCGGGGGCGTGACCATGGATCCCAAGGCCAGCCGGGGCTACCGCAACCGCAACCCCGGCAACATCGAGCACGTGGCCACGAACAAGTGGCTCGGGCTCGTCGATCCGCCTTCGGACGGGCGCTTCTGCCGCTTCCGCTCACACCAGCACGGCATCCGCGCGCTGGCCCTGCTGCTGCAGAGCTACCAGGACCGGCATGGGCTGCGCACGGTCCGCGGCATCGTCGCGCGCTGGGCGCCGAGCAGCGAGAACGACACCCGCGCCTACCAGGCGGCGGTGGCCGCGCGGCTCGGCGTCGCGCTCGACGATCCCGTCGACCTGCACGACGCGGCGACGATGCGCGGGCTGGTGGAGGCGATCATCCGCCATGAGCTCGGCGGCATGCCCTACGCGCCGGAGACGATCGCAGAGGGCCTGCGAATGGCGGGCTTGGTCCAGCCCGGCCTCGCCCACAGCGGGACGGTCCGTGCTGCGGCGGGCTCGGTGGTCGCCGGCGTCACGGCCGCGGCGGTGGTCGACGCCGTCACCACGCTCGCGCCGCATGCCGAGGGGCTGGCCGCGGTGCTGCGGGCGCTCGGCCCCTGGGGCGTCGCCGCCGCGGTGATCGGCGTCGCGGCCTGGACCATCCATCAGCGGCTGCAGCGGCAGCGGGAGGTCGCCCGATGACGGACCACGACCGCGAACTCGGCACCATCGTCACCCGCCTGACCGAGATCGAGCGGCGCCTGGCGGAGGGCGACAAGGACATGCGCGAGCTCACCCGCACCGTGACCGAGCTGGTCAAGGCGATGGCGGGTCTCACGGCGCGGCTGTCGCTGGCGGCCGGCGGCGTGCCGAGTGCGTCGCCGGCGATCCCGGCGACCGGGGCTGCCGCAGCCGGCGGCATTGTCGGCGCGGCGGTCGGCGCGAAGCTCGCCTCCTGGCTCGGGCTCGGCTGAACCGGGATGGGCGTGTTCGACGATGCACTGGCGGTGCTCGCCGCCGACCCGAACTTGGGCGTCGAGGCGACCTACCGCGCCGCAGGTACCGGCGCGCCCGTGCCCCTCCGCGTCCTGCGCTCCAGCCCCGATCGCGTGGTGGACGCCTTCGACACGCCGATGCTGCGCGCGACCGATGTGCTGACCGTCGCCATCGGCGCCCTTCCGGCGATCGAGCCCGGCGATACCTTCACGATCGGCGCGGACCTGCTGACGGTGGACAGCGCCGAGCGAGATGCCGCCGGCGTCGCCTGGCGCGTGCTCTGCCGGCGGTAGCATGCGCCTCTCCGCTGTCGTCGGCGATCTCCGGAAGGTGCTGGCCGAGGAGGTCCGCGCCGGCGAGCGCGCCGCCTCCCGCGCCGTGCGCGCCGAGACCGACGCGCTGAAGACTGAGCTCCGCGGCCAGGTCACCGGCTCGCTCGGCGGCAAGGCGCGCGGCATCGCCAATGCCTGGCGCTCGCAGGTCTTCCCGCGCACCGGCGTGTCCATGCGCGCGGCCGGCCTCGTCTGGAGCAAGACGCCACTGGTGATCGACGCCTTCGAGCGCGGCGCGCTGATCCGCCCCAAGGGCGGCGGGCGGTTCCTCGCGATCGCTACCGGCTTCAACGCCGCCCGCGGCTGGCGCGGGCGCGGCGACAAGGGGCTGCGCGTCACGCCTGCCCAGATGGTCGCCTCCGGCCAGGGCTTCCTCCGGCCCTTCCGCTCGGGGCGAGGCTTCGTCTGGTGCCTGCCGCTGCGTCAGGGCGCGGCAACGGGCAGGCGTCGGCGCACCCGCCTGATCGCCGGCGGCGTCGCCGAGGTCGGCACCGCCCATCGCAAGGGCCGCGAGGCCTGGGCGCGCGGCCTGCTCGAACAGGGGATGGTGCCGATGTTCCTGCTGCTGCCGCAGGTGAAGCTGGCCAAGCGGCTCGACGTGCGCGGGGCGTCGCTGCGCGCCCTGCGGCGCCTGCCGCGGCGCTTCGTGGCGGCCTGGGAAGCCGAAGCCGGACGCGCGGCATGAGTGCGCGCGAGACGGCCCTGGCCGCCCTGTCCGCGCGCCTGGGCGCCGTCCTGGCCGCCCGGAGCCCGGCCCCGAAGGTCCTCCGCAACGAGACCGTCCCGCAGCGCCTTCCCGCCGGCGGACTGGTTGTGGTCCGCGACGGCGAGACGGTGGAGGAGACCGCGATCCTCTCGCCGCTCGCCTGGGCGGTCGATCACAGGGCGGAAGTCGAGGTCGTCGCGGCCACCGGCGCACTGCTCGACGCGCTGCTGGTCGACATTGCGACCGCGGTCGCCGGCGACCGCACCCTCGGCGGCGCGGTCGAGTGGGCGCAGCCCGGCGCGCCCTCCTTCGACGACGCGGAGGTCGAGGGTGCCGCCGCGGCGCGCGCCGCCTCGGTCCCCGTCACGCTGTCCTTCACCGTCGCCGGCTCGCCGCTGGCCTGACCCCGCTCCCGGAGACGCCCCATGCCCCGTGCCATCGGCGCGAATTCGCGCCTGCTTATGCTCCCCGAGGTCACCTACGGCACCGCGCCGGGCGGCAACTGGCGGCGCGTGCCTTTCCTCTCCTGCAACCTCGGCGCCGAGCAGCCGCTGCTCGACGCGGACGTCATCGGCCTCGGCGGCAATCGCGATCCCGCCGCGCCGTTCTTCGACACCGTCACCGTCGAGGGCGACGTCGTCGTGCCGGTCGACCTGGTTAACATCGGCCACTGGCTGCGCCTGCTGCTCGGCGCGCCGACCACGACCGGCACCAACCCGAACTTCACCCACACCTTCGGATCCGGCGCGGCCACGCTGCCTTCGCAGGCGATCGAGATCGGCTACCCCGACGTGCCCAGCTATGACGTCTGCGCTGGCGTGCGGGCGGATGCGCTGGAGATCGACTTCAGCCCAACCGGACCGGCGACCGCGACGATCAAGCTCATCGCCCAGGGCTCGACCCGCTCGGGCTCATCCTCGGGCGGCACGCCGGTCTCGGCCGCCTACACTGCCTTCCACAAGGCGCAGGGCTCGATCAGCCGTGCCGGCTCGGCGCTGGCCCAGGTGACCGGCGCGCGGCTCGCCTACTCGAACAGCGTCGAGGCGGTGCGCACGATCCGCGCCGACCGACGCATCGAGGGCGCGGATCCCGGCATCGCCCGCGCCACCGGCCAGATCACCGTGCGCTTCGAGAACACGACCCTGCTGGCCCAGGCGCAGAACGGCACGCCGGCGGAGTTCGCCTTCGCGTTCACCATCGACGCCAACCGCAGCCTCACCTTCACGCTGCACGAGGTCTATCTCGCGCTCGCCAAGACCCCGATCGAGGGACCCGCCGGCGTCGAGGCGAGCTTCGAGTTCCGCGCGGCCTTCAACGCCACGGCGACGCGGATGATGACCGCGGTGCTGAAGAACCAGCAGGCGGGGACAGAGTATGCGTGAGTCCGTCAATGTGACGGACGCGCCGTAGCCGGGCCGCGGTCGTCATCTTCGTGCCCACTGCACGCGCTGTGATGATCAGCACAACGCTCGCCGCAGGTGCTTGAGTAGCTCCTTCTGCAGCCAGGGAGCAGTGAGCCGCTCGCCGTCGATCTGACATTCGCGCACGCAGTTCGGCTCCTGCGCTATCGTCACACCGATCGAGCGTCGAATCAGATCATAGAAGACGGTCGTGTCCTCGGGAGACATTGACTGTCTGGTATTGAACGCGTCCAGGTCAATGTCGAGGATAAATGGCAGCTCGAAGAGGTACGGCACGTTGCCCGTTCGGCAAATTCGCTCGATGAGGTCGAGACGACCCTTCAGAAATTCTCCACCGATGACTTGATTGCGCCAATGACGGTAGGCTGCTTCGTCCGGTCGCTGGGTATCGTCATCCAGTATGATTAACCGGTTCTCTGGGATGCTATACGTCGAGGAGGCGTTCTGGCTCGGTCGCACCAAGCCGCGCATCTGCATCTCAACAAAATCTAGATGCTGCCACTTCCGGTCGAATGCTATTTGCTCGTTCGAGAGGAGGTAGCCTTGGTCTTCACGTGAGGCAACAAAGGCGAGATCGATGATGCCGCTGCGTAGTGCCGCATCGATATGCTCGTCATGCTGCAGGTCGAGAACGGCAGCAGCTACCGAGCCCGTGTCCTGCGCGGACAGTGACTCTAGTCTCGTTCGTCGAGCCTGCTCCGCAGCCGTGTCGCAATCATCGCAGTTTTCCGCGACTGTGCGATACCCATAGCGGAGAAAGGCGCGGTGCTTGTCGGTGTGGTAATCGAGACTTAGGACGCGCACCGGCTCGCTCTGCGTTGCCGCCCACCGCTGCCAGGGAAGCAGCGCGTAGTGGTGACTCTTGAAGATGGCGACCGGCTTTCCACAGATGGCGCTGAACGCGATCTGGGACTGCACTACTGCGAGCGGTGAGGCGGTCGGCTCAGGCAAGTTCATCTGATCAATCTCTTGCTGCTATGGCGGTCAGAAATTGGCGCCGCTTCGTCAGGGCCACCAAGACGCATGCTCGCACGATGGCCCGTGCCGTCGTTAGTCAACCGCAATCACACAGGGACGCAAGATGCTCACCCTCGACCTCCCGGCCGAGCCGTACTGGCTCGACCTGCCGCGCGGCGTGCGCGTCGAGATCCGGCCCGTGACCACCGCGGTCATGGCCGCCGCGCAGGCCGCCGCCGCGCGCCGGCTCGCCGCGAGCCGGATCGCCGATCCGGAGCTCGATCCCGACATGTCGCGCGGCCTCTCCTTCGCCTTCCTGGTCAAGGCGCTCGCCCGGCATGCGGTGGTGGCCTGGGAGGGCGTAGGCGACACCGCCGGCAAACCACTGCCGCTCTCGCCTGAGGCGGTCGAGCGGCTGATGGACCTCGACGACATCGCCGCCGCCTTCTGGGACCGCGCCACGGCCCCTGTCGCCACGGTGGCCGCTGAGGGAAACGGCTGAGGGCCCGCGCCGCGTGGCACTTCGGCCGCGGGCCCGAATACTGCCGCGGCTGCGCCGCCCTTGGCCGCGACTGCGCCTACGCCTGTCCCTACGCCACGAACGCGCCGACCAGCATCGAGGGCCAGGCTTGCTGGGCTGCGGGCACGGCCTGCGCCGAGGCGACCATGGCCGGCCTGACGCTCGACACCGCCGGCGCGCTCGCCACGGCACGCGATCTCGGCGCCGCTGGCTGGGCCGCAGCCGAGCTGCTGCTCGCCATCCGCGCCGGCATGGCCGAGGGCGCTGCCGCCCGCCGCGAGGGGGAGACGACCTGAGATGGCCGACGCCACCCGCCGCGTCTCGGTCCGCCTCTCGCTGGACGACGCTGCCCGGGTCAAGGCCGGGCTGCGTGAGGTCGGCGAGACCGGCCAGCGCTCGCTCGACCAGATCAAGGGCGGCGCCGAGCGCGCGTCGCGCTCGCTGGAACTGCTCGACGTCGCCATCCGCGGCATCCAGCTCGCCGGCGTGGCCGTCGCCGCGCGGGCGCTCGTCCAGGCCGGCGACGCTCTCACCCAGGGCCTGTCGCGCCTGCAGAACGCGACCGGCTCGGTGGAGCGCGCCGGGCAGGTCTACGAGGCGCTGTACCGCAACGCGCTGCAGACCGGCGTCGCGGTCTCCGAGAGCGTCGACGCCTTCCAGCGCTTCTCGATCGCCGCCCGCGAGATCGGCGCCACCTCCGACCAGGTGGTCCGCCTCGTCGGTGGGCTGCAGCGCGTCGCCATTGTCTCCGGCGCCTCCACGCAGGAGATCTCCTCGGCGACGCTGCAACTCGCCCAGGCGCTGGCCTCGGGCGTGCTGCAGGGCGACGAGCTGCGCTCCATCCTCGAGGCCATGCCGCTGTTGGCCGAGGGCCTGGCGCGCGAGCTCGGCGTTTCGATTGGCGAGCTCCGCAAGCTCGGCAGCGAGGGCAAGCTCACCGCCGAGCGGGTCTTCCCCGCGCTGCTGCGCGCCACGGAGCGCCTCGGCGCCGAACTCGACCGCGCACCGCTCTCCCTCGGCCGCGCCTTCGGGCAGCTGAGCGCCGCCACCGAGAACTTCCTCGGCCAGCTCGACCGCGCCATCGGCCTGTCCAACGCGCTGGCCCGGGCGCTGTCGGCCGCCGCCCGCGCCGTGGACAGCGTCCGCCAGGGCGCCGGCCTGCGCAGCGAGGAGGAACGCCTCGCCGGGCTGCGCCGCCAGGCCGAGGCGCTGTCGGCCCAGATCGGCCGGCTGGAGAGCGAGGGCGACGGCCGCGACAGCCTGCGCGCGCCGGTCCGCCGCGGCAGCATCCGCCCTGGCCTGGTTGGCGTTGCCGAGCAGCAGGCCGGCGTCGACAGCC
>NZ_JBJJBR010000008.1:0-130547 GCF_045449635.1 Sabulicella flocculans
CGGTGGCGCCGCCGCCGGTGGTGCCGGCGCCGCCCGCGCCGCCGGCCTGACGCCGCGCCCGCCACCCCGCGCCGGTCATCACCGCCGGGATGCCGCCGCGCGCGAGCATTCCTCCCGGCGCGACGCCCCGCGCGCGCAGCCTTGACGAGGCGCTGCCCCGCACGGGCCTCCCTGGCGGCGCGGGGCCCCATGCGGGCAGCCCTGGCGAAACGCCGCCACCGCACGCGCCGTCCCGCCGGGGGCCGTGGCGGACCCCAGGCCCCGCCACCGGTTTGACTCCTCGCCATCGCGGGGCTACACGCCGCGCTTCCCCGCGCCGCCGGCCTTTTTGGACAGCCCGGCCGGGACGCGTCTCCCCCTGGCGTGGTGCCGGGGCGCGGGACGCACCACCCCACCGAGAGGAGGGCCCGAATGTCCAAGATGAAGACGACGTCGAGCGCCAAGAAGCGCTTCAAGATCACCGCCACCGGCAAGGTGCTGGCCGGCCCCGGCAAGAAGCGGCACAACCTGTCCGCCCGCTCGCAGAAGGCCAAGCGGCAGAACCGCGGCTCCCAGGTCCTCACGGACATGGACGCCAAGACGGTGAAGCACTGGCTGCCCTACGGCCTGCCCCGGTAAGCGGAAGGAGAGCGACAGATGGCCCGAGTGAAGCGCGGCGTCACCGCCCATGCCCGGCACAAGAAGGTGCTGGACCTCGCCAAGGGGTATGTGGGGCGTTCGTCCACCACCTACCGCGCGGCGCTGCAGCGCGTCGAGAAGGCGCTGCAATACGCCTACCGCGACCGCCGCAACAAGAAGCGTGAGTTCCGCGGCCTGTGGATCCAGCGCATCAACGCCGCGGTGCGCGAGCACGGCATGACCTATTCGACCTTCATCGCCGGCATCAAGGCGGCGGGGATCGAGATGGACCGCAAGGTGCTGGCCGCCATCGCCTATGAGGACCCCGCGTCCTTCGCCGCGATCGTGGAGCAGGCCAAGGCCGCGAAGCCCGTGGAAGCCGCCCCGGCGGCTTGACCTCGCGGCGCATCGCGCCAAACAGGGGCCGCGGCGCGAAGGCGCCCGCGGCCCTTTTCGCATCCGGGTGAGTGCATGACCGAAGACCTCGACGCGCTGCTGTCGCGCACCGAAGCCGAGCTGGCCCAGGCCGCCGACCTGCGCGCGCTGGACGCCGTGCGCGTCGCCACCCTGGGCAAGAGCGGCGCGCTGACCGCGCTGCTCAAGGGCCTGGGCGCCGTCCCGGCCGAGCAGCGCAAGGAGCGCGGCGCGGCGCTGAACACGCTGAAGTCCCGGCTGGAAGCGGCGCTGGAAGCCCGCCGCGCGGTGCTGGAGGAAGCCGCGCTCGACGCCCGCCTGCGCGCCGAGGCGACCGACGTGACGCTGCCCGCGCGCCCCGCGCCGCAGGGCCTGATCCACCCCATCTCCCGCACCATCGAGGAGCTGACGGCGATCTTCGGCGCCATGGGCTTCGCCGTGGTGGAAGGCCCGGACATCGAGGGCGACTGGTACAACTTCGCCGCGCTGAACATCCCTGACCATCACCCGGCGCGGCAGGACCAGGACACCTTCTACCTGCCTGGCGAGACCGACGGGCGCCGCACCGTGCTGCGCACCCAGACCAGCCCGCTGCAGATCCGCACCATGCTGGCGCAGGAGCCGCCGATCCGCATCATCGCGCCCGGCCGCACCTACCGCGCCGACCACGACGCCACGCACAGCCCGATGTTCCATCAGGTCGAAGGGCTGGTGATTGATCGCGGGATCACGCTGGGCCACCTCAAGGGCTGCCTGACGGATTTCCTGCGCGCCTTCTTCGGCATCGCCACCCTGCCGGTGCGCTTCCGCTCCTCCTACTTCCCCTTCACCGAGCCCTCCATGGAGGTGGACATCGGCTGGAACCGCCGCACCGGCGAGCTGGGCGGTGGCGGGGATTGGCTGGAGATCCTGGGCTCCGGCATGGTGCATCCGCGCGTGCTGGCCAATTGCGGGCTGGATGCGCGCGAGTGGCAGGGCTTCGCCTTCGGCATGGGGATCGAGCGCATCACCATGCTCAAGCACGGCATGGCCGACCTGCGCCCCTTCTACGAGGGCGACGTGCGCTGGCTGCGCCACTACGGCACCAGCCCGCTGGCGCCCTTCACGCTGCACGAGGCGGGCTGACATGGCCGTGCTCGCTTACGAAGGATGCGGCCGCACGGCGGACGCCGCCGCCAACCCGGCCTCCCCGCCCGCGCACCCGTCGCGCGGCGAAGCCCAGCGCGCGGATGCGCGCGCCCGGCGTCTGAGGGCATAGAACGATGAAGTTCCCGCTTTCCTGGCTGCGCGAGCACCTCGACACCGAGGCCTCGCTCGACGCCATCACCACCACCCTGTCCGCCATCGGCATCGAGGTGGAAGGCGTGGAGGACCGCGCTGCCGCGCTGGCGCATTTCCGCATCGCCCGCGTGATCGAGGCCACCCCGCACCCCAATGCCGACCGCCTGCGCGCCCTGCGCGTGGATGTGGGCGACGGCGTGGAGCGCAGCGTGGTCTGCGGCGCGCCCAATGCCCGCACCGGCATGCTGGGGGTCGCCGCCCTGCCCGGCGCCTTCATCCCCGGCACCGGCATCACGCTCAAGGCCGGCGAGATCCGCGGCGTGAAGAGCGAGGCGATGATGCTCTCCTCGCGCGAGATGGGGCTGGGCGACGACCATTCCGGCATCGTGGACCTGCCGGCGGACGCCCCTGTGGGCGCCCGCTACGTGGATTATGCCGGGCTGGACGACCCCATCATCGAGATCAAGGTCACGCCCAACCGCGGCGACGCGCTGAGCGTGCGCGGCGTGGCGCGCGACCTCGCCGCCGCGGGCCTTGGCACGCTGAAGCCCTGGAACGCCGAGCCCGTCGCGCCCGCCTACGAGACGCCGCTGCAATGGCGCATCGAGGACCCACGCGCCTGCACCTGGGTGCTGGGGCGCGCGGTGCGCGGCGTGCGCAACGGCCCTTCGCCGCAATGGCTGCAGGACCGGCTTGTGGCGATCGGGCTGCGGCCCATCTCCGCGCTGGTGGACGTGACCAACTGGTTCACCTTCGCCCTCGGCCGCCCGCTGCACGTCTTCGACGTGGCGAAGGTCAAGGGTCCCACCGTCACCATGCGCTTCGCCCGCGAGGGCGAGGCGATGCTGGCGTTGAACGGCAAGACCTACGCCCTCACCCCGGAGGACGGCATCATCGCCGACGCCGACGGCCCGGAAGCCCTGGGCGGCGTCATCGGCGGCGAGCACAGCGGCTGCGACGAGACGACCACCGAGGTCTTCATCGAATGCGCGCTGTTCGACCCCGTGCGCATCGCGCTCTCCGGCCGCCGCCACGGCATCCACACCGACGCCCGCGCCCGCAACGAGCGCGGCCTGGACCCCGCCCTGATGCGCCCGGCCCTGGAAGCCGCCACCCGCATGATTCAGGAGCTCTGCGGCGGCGAGGCCTCCACCATCACCGAGGCCGGCGCCGAACCGGCGTGGCGCCGCACCGCCACCCTGCGCTTCGCGCGCATCGCCACCCTGGGTGGACTGGACCTGCCGCCCGACGAGGCGGTGGCGCGGCTGGAGCGCCTGGGCTTCACCGTCGCCGCGCGCGACGCCGCCTCCGTCACCGTCCACGTCCCCTCCTGGCGCAACGACATCGCGGCGCCGATCCTGCTCGACCAAGACCCGGCGCTGGACCCCGCCCGCGCCGCCACCGCCGCCGAGGGCTGCGCCGCCACCGAGGCCGAGGCCGACTTGGTGGAGGAGGTGCTGCGCCTGGGCGGGCTGGACGCGGTGCCCGCCGTCTCGCTGCCCGTGGCCGCCGTGGTGCCCGCCCCGGCGCTGGACGCCCGGCAGACGCGCACCGCCCTGGCGCGCCGCGTGCTGGCCGCGCGCGGCCTGCTGGAATGCGTGACCTACGGCTTCACCAGCCGCCGCGTCGCCGCGCTGTTTGGCCCCGCCGCGGAGCGGCCAGGCGATGGCCCGTCGGATGCGCTGCGGGTGGAGAACCCCATCAGCACCGACCTGGACCAGATGCGCCCGACGCCGCTGGCCACCCTGGCCCTGGCCGCCGCCGGCAATGCCGCGCGCGGCTTCGGCGACGTGGCGCTGGGCGAGGTCGGCGGCGGCTACCTCGACCCCTCGCCCGCCGGGCAGCGCGCCATGGCCTGCGGCATGCGCACCGGCCGCACCGCGCTTTCCTGGGCCCCCCCCGCCCGCGCGGTGGACGCGCTGGACGCCAAGGCGGACGCGCTGGCGGTGCTGGAAGCCCTGGGCGTGCCGATGGCCGCCTTGCAGGTCACGGCGGATGCGCCGGCGCATTACCACCCCGGCCGGTCCGGCGTGGTGCGCCAGGGGCCGAAGACCGTGCTGGCGCGCTTCGGCCAGTTGCACCCGCGGCTGTGCGCCGCGCTGGACCTGCCGGAAGGCGCCGTGGGCTTCGAGGTCTTCCTCGACGCCGTGCCGGAGCCCAAGCGCCGCAGGAAATCCGCGCCCGACCTGCCCCTCTTCCAGCCCATCCGCCGCGACTTCGCCTTCCTGGTGGATGCCACCGTACCGGCGGAGAAGCTGCTGCGCGCCGCCCAGAACGCCGACAAGGCCCTGGTGACGGAGGTGGTGCTGTTCGACCGCTACGCCGGCCCCAACCTGCCCGAGGGCAAGGTCAGCCTCGCCATCCAGGCCACGCTGCAACCGCGCGAGCGCACGCCCACGGATGCCGAGATCGAGGCGGTGGCGCAGAAGATCATCGCCGCCGTGGCCAAGGCGACGGGCGCGGCGCTGCGCTAGATCATGATCCGCAAACGCGGGTCATGATCCAGCCTTTGCTGAGGGGACGATTCACCGCCTTGACGATTTCATCAAGGCGAATCGTGCTCCAGCGCCGGTGGCGCGGGGCCAGCCGCGTCGGCGACGCGGCGCCCCTCCCGCCGGGCTTGGCCGGCGGCGCCATCGCCGGCCTGCATCGGCCGGCAGGGGCGTTCCGGCGCGATGATCCCGCGCATCGGCCGCGCCGCATCCATCCTGGGGGAACGCCGGCCCTGGCCCGGCGCCTCGTCAGCCGCAGCGATGCGCCCCGCCGCCGGGCAGCGGCGCCGGCTCCAGCGTCGCCACCGGCTGGCCCTGCCGCCACAGCATCAGCGAGCCTTCCGGAAACTCCGCCTGGGTGATGCTGCGGCCGGGCGGCGACATGGCGCTGCCCATGTGGCCGACCAGGGCGCGGTTCAGCCCGGGCGGCGGCGGCTCGGCCAGCAAGGCGCGCTGGGTGCCGGCCATGGCGCGGCGGGCGAATTCGTCGCTCAGCAGGCGTTCGTCGGGCTCCGCGGCGCCGAAGGCCAGGACCGCCGTCTCGAAGGCGCGCGGCACGGGGGAGGCGCGGACCGGGCGTTCCAGCGGCACGCCGGCCAGCGCGGCGCCGATGCGCGCGGCCTGCGCGCGGCCCTCGGGCGAGATGTGGCGCTGGCGGGCGGCGTCGCGCCAGTCATCGGTGGCGTCGCAGCCGGTGCCGCGCGTGTCGGCGTGGCGCAGCATCAGGGTGAAGCCGCCGCCGGCCAGCGCCGCCAGCCAGGGGCGCAGCGCCTCGCCGCGCAGCACCGGCGGCGGCGTGAAGCCGGCAAGCGGCAGGAGGAGCAGGGCCCGGCGCAGCATGGGGCCGCAGATGGCCCCGCCTAACTCCCTGAACAAGCGCGATATTTGAAGACGTGTTCACCTATGCCACGCTGCGCGGGATGCATCGCCGCTGGCCCAACCTCCTGCTCCTGCTGCTCGGGGTCATGCTGGCGCCGGCGGTGTGGTTCGCCGGCACCGCCGCGGCGCCCGCGCTGCTGGCGCAGGACGCCATCACCCGCGCCCAGGCCGGCTGGCTGGCGGCGGCGGTGCAGGCGGGCTTCGTGGGGGGCACGCTGCTTTCGGCGCTGCTGTCGCTCAGCGACCGCTGGCCGGCGCGCCGCCTGTTCCTGGGCAGCGCGCTGGTGGCCGGGCTGGGCACGGCGGCGCAGGCTTTCATCGAGCCCGCCGGGCCGGGGGCCTTCGCCCTGCGGGTCCTGGCCGGGGCGGCGATGGCCGGCATCTACCCGGTGGGGATGAAGCTGGCCGCCACCTGGGCGCGCGGCGACATGGGGCTGCTGATCGGGCTGGTGGTCGGCGCGCTGACGCTGGGCTCGGCGGCGCCGCACGCCATCCCGGCGCTGCTCGGCTCGCCGGATTGGCGGGTGGTCTACCTGGTGGCGGGCGGGGTGGCGCTGCTGGGGGGCTTGTGCGTGCTGCCGGTGCGCCCCGGCCCGCTGGAAACCCGCCGCCCGCCCTTCGACCCCCGCCAGGTGCTGGAGATCTGGCGCGACCGCCGGCTGCGCCTCGCCACCCTGGGATACCTGGGCCACATGTGGGAGCTGTATGCGGTCTGGGCCTGGGTGGGGCTGTTCCTGGCGGCGCAGGGGGCCGGCTGGCCGGCGGGGGCGCTGACGGCGCTGGTGGTGGGCGCCGGGGCCATCGGCTGCGTCGCGCTGGGGCTGCTGGCCGACCGCTTCAACCGCGCGCGGATGGCGGCGCTGGCGATGCTGGCCTCGGGGCTCTGCGCGGCGACCATCGGCTGGGCGCCGGCTTGGCTGGTCTGGCCGCTGGCGGCGCTGTGGGGGCTGACGGTGGTGGCGGATTCCGCGCAGTTCAGCGCCTGCACCGCGCTGTGCGCCCGGCCGGACTACCTGGGAACGATGCTCACGGCGCAGACGGCGCTGGGCTTCGCGCTGACCGTGCCGGCGATCCAGCTGATGGCCTGGGCGGTGCCGGCGCTGGGCTGGGCCGGCGCCTTCGCCCTGCTGGCGCCGGGGCCGTTCCTGGGGGCCTGGGCGATGTGGCGGCTCGCGCCGCGTCTCGACGCGGCGCGGGGGTGACGGGCGCCGCGTCTCGACGCGGCGCGGGGGTGACGGGGGCCGCGTCTCGACGCGGCGCGGGGGTGACGTGGGCCGCGGCCGGGCGCGGCGCAGAGGTTCAGACCGCCGGGTCCGTGCGCAAGCCGCAGACGAAGCCCGCAGATGCGCCAATGCGCGCGCGGCCAGCGCTTTGACTTCCGGGGGGGATGCCCTATCTCCCGGGGCAACTCCTCCCCTGCCGGGCCTCCATGACCTCCGAAACGCCGCTCGACCTCATCCGCAACTTCTCCATCGTGGCGCATATCGACCACGGCAAGAGCACGCTCGCCGACCGGCTGATCCAGAGCACGGGCACGGTGGCCGACCGCGACATGAAGGAGCAGCTCCTCGACAACATGGAGCTGGAGCGCGAGCGCGGCATCACCATCAAGGCGCAGACCGTGCGCATCAGCTACAAGGCGAAGGACGGCCGGACCTACACGCTGAACCTGATGGACACGCCCGGCCACGTGGACTTCGCCTACGAGGTCTCCCGCAGCCTGGCGGCCTGCGAGGGCAGCCTGCTGGTGGTGGACGCCTCGCAGGGGGTGGAGGCGCAGACGCTCGCCAACGTCTACCAGGCGATCGACGCCAACCACGAGATCGTCCCGGTGCTCAACAAGATCGACCTGCCGGCCGCCGAGCCCGCGCGGGTCAAGCAGCAGATCGAGGACGTGATCGGCCTCGATGCCTCCGACGCGGTGGAGATCTCCGCCAAGACCGGGCTGAACATCGAGGGCGTGCTGGAGGCCATCGTCACCCGCCTGCCCGCGCCCAAGGGCGACGGCAAGGCGCCCACCAAGGCGCTGCTGGTGGACAGCTGGTACGACAGCTACCTGGGCGTGGTGATCCTGGTGCGGGTGAAGGACGGCCACCTGCGCAAGGGCCAGAAGATCCGCATGATGAGCAACGGCGCCACCTACACGGTGGACCAGGTGGGCCACTTCACGCCCAAGATGGTGCCGGTGGACAGCCTCGGCCCGGGCGAGATGGGCTTCCTGACCGCGGCGATGAAGACCGTGGCCGACACCAGCGTGGGCGACACCATCACCGACGACCGCAACCCGGCGGCCGAGGCGCTGGCCGGCTTCAAGCCCTCCATCCCCGTGGTGTGGTGCGGCCTGTACCCGGTGGACGCCGACGACTTCGACAAGCTGCGCGACGCGCTGGCCAAGCTGCGGCTGAACGATTCCAGCTTCCACTTCGAGCAGGAGACGTCGCTGGCGCTGGGCCTGGGCTACCGCTGCGGCTTCCTAGGCCTGCTGCACCTGGAGATCATCCAGGAGCGCCTGTCGCGCGAGTTCAACCTGGAGCTGATCGCGACCGCGCCGAGCGTGGTCTACACGCTGGAGATGAACGACGGCACGGTGCAGGAGCTGCACAACCCCGCCGACATGCCCGACCCCACGAAGATCAAGGCGATCCAGGAGCCCTGGATCAAGGCCACCATCTTCGTGCCCGACGACTACCTCGGCTCCATCCTGACCCTGTGCAACGAGCGCCGCGGCCAGCAGGTGGAGCTGACCTACGTCGGCAACCGCGCCATGGCTGTCTACCGCCTGCCGCTGAACGAGGTGGTGTTCGACTTCTACGACCGGCTGAAGTCGGTTTCCCGCGGCTACGCCTCCTTCGACTACAGCATGGACGGCTACGCCGAGAGCGACCTGGTGCGCATCTCCATCCTGGTGAACAACGAGCCGGTGGACGCGCTGGCCTTCATGGCCCACCGCAGCAGCGCCGACAAGCGCGGCCGGCAGATCTGCGAGAAGCTGAAGGACCTGATCCCGCGCCAGCTGTTCAAGATCCCCATCCAGGCGGCCATCGGCGGGCGCGTCATCGCGCGCGAGACCATCAGCGCGCTGAGCAAGGACGTGACGGCCAAGTGCTACGGCGGCGACATCAGCCGCAAGCGCAAGCTGCTGGAGAAGCAGAAGGAGGGGAAGAAGAAGATGCGCCAGTTCGGCAAGGTCGAGATTCCCCAGAGCGCCTTCATCGCCGCGCTGAAGATGGACAGCTGAGGGGCTGGCGGAGGAAGCGCACCGGGATTCGAACCGTCGCCAGCACTGTGGCCCGTGCGGATCGCCTGCTTTGAATGCATGCGATCCCCGGGGTCGCCAACTGCCCGCGAGCGCCCGGCCGCAAGGCTGCTACCGGGTTTCATGCCTCGTCCAGGTTGCTTGCGAAGGCTGAAAGCGCGGCTGGCACGAGGATCGCGATCCTCTGATACCCGACGCGGACCCAGCCGCGGCTCGCGAAATCGGCGAGGCATCGGTTGACCATCTGCCGCGATGCGTTGGCCATCTCGGCGATGTCGTTCTGGGAGAGGCGGTAACCGGGCGGGTCGCCCGGCGGCATGCCACGAAGCACGCCGGTGGCCCGCAACAGCGTCGCCGCGACGCGACGGTCCACGCGCGGGATCAGGAGGTCCGAAACCGTCTCGATCGCGACGCCCATGTTGGCGTTCGCCAGGACCGCAAGGCTCCGCGCGACCGCGATGCTGCCGCGCGAGAGGTCCGAAAGCGCCGCCAGCGACACATACAGCGTGCTGGTCGGTTCGATTGCGCGGAACCCGAGAACGCGCCGCCCGCGCGTCATGAGAGGGCCGTGGCCGAACCAGGTGCCGCGCCGGGCAACATGCGCCAGGCGGGGCTCACGGCCTTCGGTCGCGACGAGAATCCCGATCGCGCCGGTCGCGATCCCGTAGGTTCCTCCGGCATCGTCGCCGATGCGGAAGACAACGTCGCCGGCGCCGAAGTTGATCGGTTGGGCGCGCGCAAGAACCGCGTCCTTCACCTCGGGGGGCTCCTGCGCCAGCCACCCATGTTCGCGCAGCGCAGTCTCGGCTTGCAATCGCTCCATGTGGTCCACTTTGCAGGCCCGCCGCGGCGCGGTCGTGACCATTCGGTCAGATGTCTGTTTTCAGACAAAGCGATCCGCCGCGCCATGACAACCTCCGCCGCGGGGAGACGATCTGCGGCGGCCGATGCGCTGCCGATGGAAGGAGGGTGCGCCCATGTGCATAGCCTGCAGCCCGCTCGGTACGCTCATTTCCACGGCCAAGCCAGCGACCCGCCGAGGCATCATGGGCGGGACGGCCCGCCTTGCTTTAGGCGCCGGCGCGGCGGGTTTCGGCCTGCGGTTCCGCTGCGCCGAGGCCCAGGCCCCCGCGCCGGGCGGTGCTGCGGAGGCGATCTATGCCGGCGGCCCGATCCTCACCATGAACGACGCCGCCCCGGCCGCCGAGGCGGTGGCGGTCCGCGGCGGGCGCATCCTCGCGGTAGGCACGCGCGCACAGGTGGAGGCGACGCGCGGCGCGGGAACGCGGATGGTCGATCTCGGCGGCCGCACGATGCTGCCTGGCTTCTTCGACGCGCATGGCCATGCTCTGGTCTGCGGCCTGCAGGCGCTGACCGCCAACCTGCTGCCGGCGCCGGACGGCGAGGGCGACGACATTCCGGCGCTCATCCGCCTGCTGCGCGCCTGGGCGGAGGCGAACCCGGCCGCGGTGCGCCGCTACGGACTGATCTTCGGCTTCGGCTACGACGAGAGCCGGCTGAGGGAACAGCGCGTGCCGACCCGCGACGACCTCGACCAGGTCTCGACCGAGGTGCCGGTGCTGATCATGCACACCTCCGGCCACATCGGGGTGGGGAATTCCAAGGCGCTGGAGATGGCGCGCATCACGGCGGAGACCACCGACCCGGAGGGCGGCTGGTTCCTGCGTCGCGAAGGCTCTCGCGAGCCGAACGGCGTCGCGCAGGAACTGGCGCTGGCGGCGCTGTTCGGGCCGCATCTCGCGCGCTTCGACCCCGATGCGTGGCTCGCCATCGTGCGCGCGGGCGCCGAGTTCTACGCCTCCTTCGGCTACACCACCTGCCAGGAGGGCCGCGCCATGCCGGGCGCGGTGCAGAGCATCGTCGCGGCCGCCGAGCGCGGGCTGCTGCCGATCGACTACATCGCCTATCCCGACATCGTCGCCGCCTCCGACCAGATCCGTGCGCCGCTGCATGCGCGGACCTACCGCAATCGATTCCGCGTCGGCGGCGCGAAGCTGACCATCGACGGCTCCCCGCAGGGCAAGACCGCCTGGCTGTCGCGCCCCTACCACGTGCCGCCGCCGGGCCAGCGCCCGGACTATGCCGGCGCGCCGACCATCGCGCCCGAGGCGGTCTTCCGCGAGGTGGACCGTGCCTTCGCCGAGGGTTGGCACCTGCTCTGCCACGCCAACGGGGACGCCGCGATCGATCTGATGATCGCCGCGGCGCGGGCGGCGACTGGGAAGCACGGCCGGGCCGAGCGGCGGATGACGCTGATCCACGGCCAGACGCTGCGAGAGGACCAGGTCGACCAGTTGCGCGAACTGCAGATCATCCCATCGCTGTTTCCGATGCACACCTTCTATTGGGGCGACTGGCACCGCGATTCCGTGCTGGGGCCGGATCGGGCGGAGAACATCTCGCCGACCGGCTGGTGCCTGCGGCGCGGGATGATCTTCACGAGCCATCACGATGCGCCGGTGGCCAAGCCGGATTCGATGCGCGTGCTGTCCTCCACTGTCACGCGCCGGTCGCGCACGGGCGACGTCATCGGCCCGCAGCAGCGCGTGCCGGTTTCCGTCGCGCTGAAGGCGATGACGATCTGGCCGGCGTTCCAGCATTTCGAGGAGGCGTCGAAGGGCTCCATCGAGGTCGGCAAGCTCGCCGACTTCGTCGTGCTGTCGGACAACCCGATGACGGTGGACCCGGAGAAGCTGGCCGAGCTGAAGGTCGTCGAGACGATCAAGGAAGGCGCGAGCGTCTACCGCGCCTGATTGCGCAGGAGAAAGCGACATGACCACGACACGCCGCAACCTCGCCGGCGCCGCGCTCGGCCTCGTCGCCGCCGGCGAGGCCGCCGCCCAGGCGCTCGGCCTGCAGGACATCATCGGCCGCGTCGCGCCGCAGCGCGAGGCGACGATCTACGTGGCGCGGGAGGTCATCACCATGGACCCGCGCCGCCCGCGCGCGGAAGCCGTCGCGGTGGTGGGCGAGCGCATCGCCGCGGTCGGCACCCTGGCCGAACTCCAGGCGCTGGCGCGCGACCAGCCCTTCCGCGTGGACCGCTCCTTCGAGGGCAAGGTGATGCTGCCCGGCTTCGTCGAGCAGCATGTGCATCCCGTGCTCGCCGGGCTGATGGTGATCACCGAGGTCATCGCCATCGAGGACTGGGACACCACCACCGGCTTCCGCCCCGCCGTGCGCGACGAGGCCGGCTACCGCCGCCGCTTCGCCGAGGCGCTGGCGGCGCACAAGGCGCGCGACCCGCAGGCGGTGTTCCTCACCTGGGGCTACCACCACTACTTCCACGGCGCGATGTCGCGCGAGTGGCTCGACGCGCAGGCCGGCGAGACGCCGGTCATCGTCTGGCACCGCAGCCAGCACGAGGTCTTCCTCAACACCACGCTGATGCGCCGCATGGGGGTGGACGACGCCTTCCTCGCGACTTTCACGCCGAGCGCGCGCGCGCAGACCGATGTCGCCAAGGGCCACTTCTTCGAGCAGGGCATGCTGAAGGTGCTCGAGAAGATCGCGCCCGCCATGGCGACACCCGATCGCATGCGCCAGGGGCTGGAGTTCACCGTCGGCTACTACCACCGCAACGGCATCACCATCGCGGCCGAGCCGGGCGGCCTCTACTCGAAGCCGCTGCAGGACGCGGTGAACGCGGTCTATGCCGCGGATGCGACGCCCTTCAACCACTACTTCATCCCGGACGGGAAGTCCTTCCTGGCGCTGCACCCGGACGACCCCGCGGCGATGATCGCCGAGACGCGCAGGACGCTCGACTGGGGATCGGGCCGGGCGCGCTTCCTGCCGCAGCAGGTCAAGCTGTTCACCGATGGCGCCATCTACAGCCAGCTGATGCAGATGCAGGACGGCTACACCGACGGCCATCACGGCGCCTGGATCATGGATCCCGACCTGTTCTCGCATGCCTTCCATCTCTATTGGGACGCCGGATACCAGCTGCACATCCACAACAACGGCGATGGCGGCATGGAGGTGGTGCTGGCCAATGTCGAGCGCGCGCAACGCCGCCGCCCGCGCTTCGACCACCGCACCGTGCTGGTGCATTTCGGCTTCGCCACGCCGGACCAGATCGCGCGCGCCGGGCGGCTCGGCTGCATCGTCAGCGCCAACCCGTACTACGTGACGGCACTGGCCGGGCGCTACGCGCAGATCGGCATCGGGCCGGAACGCGCGCGGCGGATGGTGCCTCTGAAGGATGCCGAGACTGCGGGGATGTCGATCTCGTTCCATTCCGACATGCCGATGGCGCCCGCGAAGCCCCTGCAGCTGATCTGGGCCGCGGTGAACCGCACCACCGCAGAAGGTCCGGTGATGGGGGAGGACCAGCGCGTCTCCCTCGACCTCGCGCTGCGGGCGATGACGATCGAGGCGGCCTTCTCGATCAGGCTGGAGAACGAGGTCGGCTCGATCACGCCGGGCAAATACGCCAACTTCACCATCCTGGAGCAGAGCCCCTACGCGGTGGCGCCCGCCGCGCTCAAGGACATCGCGGTATGGGGCACCGTGCTGGAGGGGCGCGTGCAGCCCGCGCCGGCCGCGCCGGCGACGGGACCGCGGCGTGCCGAGGCGCCCCGCCCGGCGCGGCTGGCCGGCGGCGCCGCGCCGTCCGGCCGTTTCAGCGCCGCCGAACCGCCATCCGACGCCCGTCTTGCCGCTGCCTGCGCCGGCCACGCCTTCTGTACCCACACCGGGCCGGCCGCGGCGCTGGGCTGCGGTTGCGGCGGCGATGTCTTCGCCGCGCTGGTTGCCCTGGGGCTCGAACGGAAGGGCTGAACGGGACATGCGCACCAGATCAGCCCTGGCGGCCGCCATCCTGCGCGGCGCTGGTGCTGGTGCAGAACAACGTGCGGATGAACTTCGCCGGCCTGAGTGCCCGCGGGGTCTTCTGCGTTGACGCGCAGTACCTGTCGCCCTTCGTGAGCCCCGGCTCGATCTAACGGACCCTGCCGACAACGAACCCGCTGATCGGCGACGTCGTGGCACGGTCGGCGAATCTCGCCGCGCTTGGGCAGTCGGGGGACGGGCAGCGCTTCCTGATCACGCCCACCGCGCCGGGCGCGCAGAACGCGTTCATCTTCGTCCAACAGGAGCCGCCTGACCCGCTCCCCAGGCGAGCTGGGGCAGATCCGGCGGCCCGTCCTCGCCCCAGCCCATCGCGCACAGGGAGGCTGGCCATCGCCGTCCTGGATGGCATGCTCGATCCGAGCGCAACTGCCAAACCCGAATTCTTCAATCCGTGTCGTGGCTGAGCTGGCGGCAGGTCTGGGGGCAGCCGATCCGGAAGCACGCACCACCGCCAAAGCGCGGACACCCCGGAGAGGGTGCTAACTTGGATGGCCGCCGCAGGTACGTGCGGACGCGGAGGCGCAGGATGCTCCGACCGCGGATGAACGGATGATCCGCGCCCTGCTCGAGGCGTTGCTCGGCCTGCCTGTTGACCAATACCCCGACCGGCGGTGACTGTTTCGTCGCTCACACGGCCGGGCGCCGCTCGCTCTCCCCTGCGGGCCTAAGCGCCGCCCCGCGGGCCGGCGCTGCACCACGCCGAAGCGGCCCCTCGCCACAGGGTCAAGCCGACCGGTCAAGGAAGTGGCGGAGTTTGCCAGATACGCCGCGCGAGACGCTTGTTTCTCTCCCGCATCGAAATGACCGGTTGCCGGCGAGAAAGGCTCCGAACTCCTCGAACCCGTCGCTGGCATCGGTGGTGCCGATCACGCGCCTACGCCGGCCCGCCCGGTTCGTCGCCCTTGCCAATCACCTCGTTTGATTGCGGTCGCGCCGCAGCTTCGGCAAGTTGCCACTCGTCACACGCGCGGCATGGCGCGCAGGAGGCGATGGATGTCAGAACCGCAAGGCGCCGCGACACGAACGAATCGCCATGCCGGCCGCCATCGCGCCGACTCCGATCCCTGGGATCCCGCGCCGGAATCGCCCGGCCCATCGCCCTCCCCGCGGGGCGGCCGCTGACGCCGGCGATGGCGGGGAGGCCGCACCTGCCCTTGTTGGCCCTGCGCGCCTTCGAGGCCACCGGGCGGCTCGGCTCGGTGGCGGCCGCGGCGCGGGAACTCGGCGTGACGCATGGCGCCGTGTCCCGCCAGGTCGCACAGCTGGAGGCATGGCTCGGCACCAGCCTGTTCGAGCGGCATCCGGCGCGGCTGGTCCTGCGTGAGCCGGGCCGGGCCCTGCTGGCGGACACGACGGCGGTGCTGGACCGCCTGGCCCTGGCCACGCAGCAGGCGCGGGAACACGCGGGCCCGGGAGCCCTGCGGGTGAACGCGCCGCCTACCTTCACCATGCGCTGGCTGATCCCGCGGCTGTCCGGTTTCCAACGACGGCATCCCGGCGCGGAAGTGCGGATGACGACCGGCCTCGCTGCGGTGGCCTTCGGCGTCGGCGGCTACGACATCGCCATCCGCGGCGCGCAGGCGCCGCTGGCGGGCTGCCTGTCCGTGCCTTTCATGACGGAGCTGATCCTGCCCGTCTGCCACCCGGACCTGTGCGAGCAGGGCCCGCCGCCGCTGGAGCGCCAGACCCTGCTTACCTACGCGACCGAGCCGGTGCGGTGGGAGGAATGGCTGGAGGCCGCGGGCATGGCGCCCCCCCGCCCCGCCGCCACGCTGGGGTTCGAGCAGATGTACTTCGCCCTGCAGGCGGCGCAGGAAGGGCTCGGCCTGGCGCTGGTGCCCGCCTTCCTGGTGATGGACGACATCGCGGCCGGCCGCCTGGCTGCACCCTTCGGCACCCGCGGCGCCCGGCGCCGCCGCTACTTCGCCAATGCCGCCCGCAGCGGCCCGGCGGTGGACGCCTTCATCGCCTGGCTGGAGCAGGAAGGCCGCGACACCGAGCGGATGATGGAGGAATGGGCCGCCACGGTGCCGGGCTGAGGGCGCGTCATTCGTCCAGCCGCGCCCCGGTGCGCCGCACCACCTCGCCCCAGCGCGCGTGCTCGGCGCGCAGCAGCGCCTGGGCCTCGTCCGGGCTCGCGCTGAAGCGCGGCACCACGCCCATGGCGACCAGCCGCGCCTCGGCCTCCGGCACCTGCATGGTCCGCGCGATGGCGGCATGGGTGGCCTGCAGCGTCTCGCGCCCCACCCCCGCGGGGTAGGTGGCCATCAGCCAGGTGACGGCGGTGAAGCCGTCCATCCCCTGCTCCTGCATGGTGGGCACGTCGGGCAGGGCGGGCAGGCGCTCCCGCGTGCCGGCGGCCAGCGCCCGCAGCCGCCCGGCCTGGATGTGCGGCACGGTGGCCGCCGCCGTCTCCAGCGCCAGCTGCACCGTGCCGTTGATGACGTCCGTCACCCCCAGCGCCGAGCCGCGGTAGGGCACGTGGGTGATCTGCATGCCGTTGATGCGCTTGATCTCCTCCATCGCCAGGTGGGACACCTGCCCGATGCCGGAGGAGGCGTTGGAGAGCCGGTCCGGATTGGCCTGGGCGAAGCGGCGCAGGCTGGCGAGGTCGGTCACCGGCACGGCGGGGTTGGCGACCAGCACGAAGGGCAGGTCGGCCAGCAGCCCCGCCACCTCGAAGTCGCGCAGGGTGTCGTGCGGCACCTGGCGATAGACGTGCGGATTGACGCACAGCGCGCTCATGTGCGCGACCATCATGGTGGTGCCGTCCGGCGCCGCGCGCGCCAGGGCACCCAGCGCGAGGCTGCCGCCCTGGCCGGGCCGGTTGTCCACGATGAAGGTGTCGCGCGAGTTCGCGCCCATGCGGTCGGCCCACATGCGCGTGACGATGTCGGTGGCCTGGCCGGGCGGGAAGCCGACCAGGATGCGGACCACGCGCCCGGCCTGGGCCAGGGCCGGCGCGGCGAGGGGCAGGGCGAGGGCGGTGCCGAGCAGCGCGCGGCGGGGAAGGGCGGCGCGCATCTCAGTGGGCCGGCTTCTTCATGGCCTGGGCCGTGTTGACCATGGAGTGCAGGGCACGCGCGTAGTCGATCGCGCCGGCATCATCCATGCGCGGGGCCACGCGCAGGTATTCCTTCAGCCCCAGGATCGCCGGGCGGGGGCGGGAGAGGGTGAGCTGGCAGAAGCGCTCCACCTGCGCGTCCAGCTCCGCCTCCGGCACCACCTCGGAGACGATGCCGTATTCCATCGCGCGCTGGGCGGGGATGAAGTCCATCGAGTAGGCCATGCGCAGGATGGCGTTGCGGTTCATGCGGTCATACACCGCGCTCATCACCATGGTCGGCATCACGTTGTGGCCGATCTCGGGGATGTTGAAGCTGGCGGTGTCGGCGGCGAAGCTCACGTCGCACAGGGCGGCGACGGCCAGGCCGTAGCCCATGGCGCGGCCGCGGATGGCGGCGATGACCGGAACCTGCGCCTCGCGGATGGCGCGGTAGGAGCCGAAGACGCCGTTGTATTCCGGGCGCCGCTCATAGGCGCCGGCGGCGGCCGGGCCGGGCACGTCGCGCACGCGGCCGGTGCAGAAATCCGCCCCCGCGGAGGTCAGCAGCACGGCGTCCGATGCCTCGTGCGCGGTGCGCAGCGCCTCGGACATGGCGGCGGCCATGCTGTCCGTCACGCCGCAGCCCTCGCGGGCCAGGGTGACGCGCAGCAGCCTGCCGTCCTGGGTGATCTTCAGCGCCTCGCTCATCGGCGTCCCTCCTGGTTGGTTGACTGGATGGCCCGCCACAGGGCGGCGGGCGTCATGGGCAGCGCGTTGATCTCGGCGCCGATCGGCGCCAGCGCGTCGTTCAGCGCGGAGGCGATGGCCGCCGGCCCGCCCAGGTAGCCGGCCTCGCCCGAGCCCTTCTGGCCGAACTCGGTCAGCGGCGAGGGCGTGCAGTGGTCCACGATGGAGACGGACGGCACCTCCTGCGCCGAGGGCAGCAGGTAGTCCATGAAGGAGCCGGCCATGAGCTGCCCGTCCTCGCTGTAGGCGAAGCGCTCCATCAGCGCCGCGCCCAGGCCGTGCGCGACGCCGCCATAGGTCATGCCGTGGACCACGTCGGGGGAGATCATCACGCCGCAGTCGTGGCCGACGACGTAGCGGTGGATCTCCGGCTTGCCCGTCTCGGGGTCGATGCTGGCCAGCACGACGTGGCTCTCGAAGGAATGGCAGGGATACATCTGCACCCGCCCATCCTCCGTGGGGATCATGCCGCCGGTCGGCACCTCCCACACGAACTTCTCCTGCAGGCCGGGCTCCATGCCGTCCGGCAGGTTGTGGAACTCGCGATGGGCGATCTCGACGAGGCGGCCCCAGGTGATGCGGGCCTCGCCCAGCACGGCGTCGCCATCCTCCCAGCGCGGGGCGTCGGGCGGGGCCTGGAACTGGTGGGCGGCGATGGCGAGCATCTTGGCGCGGATGCGCTTCGCCGCCCCCGCCGCCGCCCCGCCCAGCATGATCGCCATGCGCGAGCCGACGGGGGAGTTGGAGGGCAGGGCATTCAGGCTGTCGGCGTGGATGACGCGGATGGAATCCGGCTGGCGCTGGAGCACCTCGCCCACCACGGTGGAGACCAGCGTCTCGTGTGCCTGGCCGGAGCTGGTGGTGCCCATCACGGCGGTGACGGCGCCGTTCAGGTCCACCCGCACCAGGCAGGAATCCATCCAGGTGGTGGTGGTGTTCTTCGGGTTGAACAGCGGCTCGAACGAGGAGTTGCCGCCCGAGGGCTCCAGGCAGGTGGAGACGCCGATGCCGGCGAGCCGCCCCCCGGCGCGCAGCGCGTCGCGCTGGCGCCGCAGGTCCTCGTGCCCCGCGGCGGCCAGGGCCTTGTCCAGCACCGCCGCGTAGTCGCCGCTGTCGTAGGAGGTGCCCGAGGGGATGAGGTAGGGGAAGGCGTCGGGCGGGATGAGGTTGCGCCGCCGCAGTTCCACCGGGTCCATGCCGAGGAAGCGCGCCACGCGGTCCATCCCCGTCTCGATGGCGTAGTTGGTGGGGGACTGGCCGAAGCCGCGCACCGCCTCCTGCGGCGTCTTGTTGGTCATCACCGACCAGGCGTCGTAGGTGACGGCGCCGATGGTGTAGGGGCCGACGATGGCGCCCACCGGCTTGCCGAGCTGCAGCGGCGATCGCCCGGCATAGGCGCCGACGTCGTCCAGCGCCTTCATGCGCATGGCACGCACGCGCCCATCGGCCTCGAAGGCCAGCTCCACGTCGAAGACGCGGTCGGGGCCCTGCATGTCGCCGCCGCGCATGTTCTCCAGCCGGTCCTCCAGGAAGCGCACGGGGCGGTGGAGGTGCCGCGCCAGCCAGCCCACCAGCACGGAGTGCTTGAGGCCGCGCTTCACGCCGTAGGAGCCGCCCACGTCCACGTCGTAATGCACGCGCACCGCGTTGCCCGGCAGGCGCAGGGCGCGGGCGAGCTGGTCGGGGAACTTGGGCATCTGGATGGAGGCCCAGACATCCAGCAGCCCCGTCGCGTCGCTCCATTGCGCGGTGGCGACGAAGGTCTCGATCGGCACGGTGGAGGAGCGCGCCCAGCGCACGCGGTAGCGCAGCCGGTGCGCGGCGGCCGCGAACTCGGCGTCCACCGGCCCCCAGTCGAAGCGGCGGTGCCAGATGACGTTGGAGCCGTGCGCCGGATGCACCAGCGGGGCGCCTTCGCGCGCGGCGTCCTCCGGGTCCACCACGAAGGGCAGGCCCTCGTATTCCACCTGCACCAGCTCGGCGGCGTCCTCGGCCAGGGCGCGCGTCTCGGCCACCACGGCGGCCACCCATTCGCCGGCGTAGCGCACCACGCCGCGTGCCAGCGGGAAGCGGGTGACGGCGGGCGCGTCCACGCCCGGCAGCATGGGTTCCAGCTCCCCGTTCAGCTCCTCGCCCGTCACCACCGCATGCACGCCCGGCAGGGCCAGGGCAGCGGCGGCGTCCACGGAGAGGATGCGCGCGTGCGGATGCGGCGAGGCGACGATGGCCACGTGCAGCAGCCCGGCCGGCACGATGTCGGCGGCGTAGCGCCCTTGGCCGCGCACGAAGCGCCGGTGCTCGACGGCGCGGCGGCGCTTGCCGATGAAGCGGAACTCAGCCATGCGCGGGCGCCCCTTGGCCGGAGGCGAGCTTCACCGCGTCCACGATCTGCTTGTAGCCGGTGCAGCGGCAGATGTTGCCGCCGATGGCCTCGCGGATCTCGGCTTCCGTCGGGTGCGGCACCCGGGCGAGCAGGTCGGTGCAGGCGACCAGCATGCCGGGCGTGCAGTAGCCGCATTGCAGCGCGTGGCATTCCAGGAAGGCGTCCTGCAGCGCCGACAGCGCGCCGCGCGCCGGGGCCAGCCCCTCGACGGTGGTGACGGACATTCCCTCGACCTGGGGGGCGAAGACGCAGCAGGCGCGCACCGGATCGCCCTCCAGCAGCACGGAGCAGGCGCCGCAGATGCCGTGCTCGCAGCCCGCATGGGTGCCGGTCAGGCCGAAATGGTCGCGCAGCAGGTCCAGCAGGGTGGTGCGCGGCTCGACCAGCGCGGTGCGCGGCATGCCGTTGACGGACAGGGTGACGGGGATGGGCGCGGTCATGCGATCCTCGGGGCGGCGGCGCGCAGCAGGGCGCGGCGCAGCAGCACGGCGGCCAGGTGGCGACGATAGGCGGCGTCGGCGTGCATGTCGGTGCCCGGCTCGCTGCGGGCGGCGGCGGCGGTTGCCACCTCGGCGGCCAGGGCCGCGTCCAGGCGGCGGCCGTGCAGGGCGGTCGCGAGGTCGGGAAAGGCAAGCGGGGTGCCGCCCACGCCGCCCAGCCCCAGCGCCGCCCGCGCCACGGTGCCGTCCGGCGCCAGCGCCAGCTGGCAGCAGGCCGAGGCCATGGCGAAGTCGCCGTGGCGGATCGCCACCTCCTCGAAGGCGGCGCGCGCGCCGGGCCAGACCGGCCACTCGCTCGCCAGCAGCAGCTCGTCCTCCGCCGTGGCGGTGAAAAAGGGGCCGTGGAAGAACTCGCGCGCCGGCACCCGGCGTTCGCCGCCCGGGCCGCGCAGCACCAGCGTGGCGTCCAGCACGGCGGCGGCCAGGGGCAGCTCCGCCACCGGGTCGGCATGCACCAGCGAGCCGCCGACCGTGCCGCGGTTGCGGGTCTGCACGTGGCCCACCCAGCGCAATGCCTCCGCCAGCAGCGGCACGGCGTCCAGGGCGGCGGCGTCGGCCAGCAGGTCGCGCTGGCGCAAGGTGGCGCCGAGGCGCAGGCGCCCCCCGTCCAGCGCGCGGTCGCGCAACATGTCCAGCCGGTTGACGTCCATCAGCACGGCGGGGCGCGCCAGGCGCATGGCCATCATCGGCACCAGCGACTGCCCGCCGGCGATCGGCTTGCAGTCGCCGCCGTGCTCGGACAGCAAGGCGAGGGCGTGGTCCAGCCCCTCGGCACGATGGAAGGTGAAGGGCGCGGCCTTCATCGGACGTCGCCTGCCATGACTCCGTATCCCCCCAGCTGCATGCCAGCGGCAGGATAGGGAGGCGCAGGCCCACTTCGGAACGGCAGGAATATGATCGCTGGCGTGACCTGGGATCACGCTCTATCGAGCTTGGCCTCGGTTTTTCTGGGCGAGGGGGTATCTCACTTCGCGTGGGCAGATCTCGTCATGTGCGTGCGCCGTGGCAGCGTGCCGCGCCGGATGCTGCGCTTCGCCCGAGCGACCTTCCGGCTCTCCTCCGCATTGTTTCGGCGGTGGGGCCCCAAGGGGTGCAGTGCGCCTCATCGCGACGCTCCCGTGAACGCCGCGCCACCCGTGCATCCGTAGAACGGCAAGGAAGCCTTCGCCCATGTTCAGAGGCATTCGGCCATAGCCGCAGCATCGTAGGTGGAATCGGGGTGTACTGGCCACGAAATCACGAAAATTGGTGGCATCTGGCGGAGGAGGTGCGACCGGTTACAAACGGCCCCTCGCAGGTTTTCGCTCGGCTTCGATGGTGTCCCGCGGGGATGCGCGCGCCAGAGCGAAAAGCAGCGTAGCGGTGCGAACCAGAGCGAAACTGGCGGAGCGGTGGGAACCGGAGTCCAACCTTCGCTGGGCAAACCGCGGCGATGGCGACCGCCCCCGCGCACCGGACAGTTTCTCGGCTGACAGCGGCTATCCCTCAAATCTGACGTGGTGTTCGACGATCGTTCTAGGCTGGCGCATGTTCGCTATCATGGCTCTGATCCGCGCAGTAATCGTGCGCGGCGTCGGCCAGCACCTCGATCACGCGGCACTCGGAGACTCGCTCGTTTTGGCAGTGGCTCATCCGTTCGAGTTCCGCCTCGAGCGAGCGGAGCCGGGCGATGCGGTCCCGGACAGCGGCAAGGTGGCGGCAGGCGATGACGTCGGCGCCCTCGCAGGGCGCGTCCGGCGCGGCATCGGCCAGGCGCAGCAGCTCGCGGATATCGTTCATTCCGAAGCCGAGCTCGCGCGCGTGCCGGACGAAGCCGAGCCGGCGCAGATGTCGGTCGGTGTAGAGCCGGTGCCCGCCCGCGCTGCGCATGGCGGGCGGCAAAATCCCCTCCCCCTCGTAGAAGCGGATGGTCGTGGCCTTCACCCCCGTGGCGCGCGACAGGTCGCCAATGGAGAGCCCGTTCCCCATGGCCGCCGGCCTCACGCCGGCCGGTCGCCGCGGGCCCGCGCGAAGGGCTCGCGCCGCCCGTCCGCCGCGAAGACGTAGACCGTGTAGGCGCGGGGCGCCGTGCCGGGCATTTCCATGCCCGGCGAGCCGATGGGCATGTCCGCCACCGCGATGCCGCGCCAATTCCCCGGTGCATCTAGGAACCGCCGGAGCGCGAAGGCGGGCACGTGCCCCTCCACGACGAGGCGCCCGTCGATGGTCATCCCCGTGTGGCACCCCGCCAGGTCTTCCGGGACCCCCGCGGCGCGACGCGCGGCGTCCAGGTCGGACGAGTCCTCGACGGTGACTGCAAAGCCGGCCGCGCGGAGGTGCTCCGCCCAACCCTCGCAGCAGCCACAGCCCGGGCTGCGCAGTACCCGCAGGGCTGTCGCGGCGCGCGCGGCGCACGGAAGAGGAATGCCGGCTGCAGCCGGGGCCAGGGCCAGCATGAGGGCGCGGCGGGGGAGGCGCAGGGGCAAGGGTGGTCTCCTCAAATTGCGTGGGAGCGGTCGGGCGGGCGCCCGGCAGACGCTCCTCTCGGGAGATAGGTGGGCTGGGTAAAACCTCTAGCGGCTGGAGATGCGTTCCATTTGGTAGCACGGATGGCGAGGATGTCGATGGCCGACGACGATGACGATCTGGACTACGCAGGGGCAAGCCCGGCCTACCGGCGCGCGCTCGGTTGGGTGGTCGCCCTGAACCTCGGTTATGGGGCCGCGGAGATCGTTGGCGGCCTGATGGCCGGCTCGCAGGCGCTCAAGGCCGACGCGCTCGACTTCCTCGGCGACGGTGCGATCACGCTGCTCGGCCTGCTCGCCATCGGGTGGGGGTTGGCACTGCGCGCGAAGGTCGCCTTCCTGCAGGGCCTGTTCCTCGCCGCGCTCGGCCTCGGGGTGCTGGCGACAACGGCGTACCGGGTGCTGGTGCAGCGCGTGCCGGAGGCAGAGGTGATGGGCCTGTTCGGCGCCGCGGCCCTGGTCGTGAACGTGGCCGCCGCTCTGATCCTGGCGCCGCACCGAAAGGGCGCAGGCGACGCCAACGCCCGGGCGGTCTGGTTGTTCAGCCGCAACGACGCGATTGGCAACCTGGCCGTGCTGGGCGCGGCGGGGCTGGTCGCCTGGACCGGCACGTCCTGGCCAGACCTCGCCGTCGCCGGCGTGGTGGCCGGGATCTTTCTGCACTCCGCTTGGCAGATCCTGCACGATGCCCGCCGCGACCTGCGCCGGGCCTCCACGGGAGGGGAAGGGCGAACCAAGGGGGGTTGAACCTCTAGTGGCTGGAAGTCCCATAACAGCGGACGACGGTCTTGGAGGTGTGGCATGGACGGCGGACGCGGTGCGGGTTCCCGGCTGGAATGGCGGGTGGAGGGCATGGACTGCCCGACCTGCGTCGGAAAGATCGAGCGGGCGGTCGGGCGCCTTACAGGCGTCTCCGAGCTCTCCGTGAACATGGCCAGCGAGCGGCTGAGCCTGTGCCTCGCCCCCGGCGGCGCGACGGCCGAGGAGGTCGAGCGCGCGGCCGCGGCCGTGGGCCACCCGGCGCGGCGCCTCGCCCCGGCGGCGGAGACCAGGGTGCTGGAATGGCGCGTCGAGGGCATGGACTGTCCGAGCTGCGTCGCCAAGATCGAGGCCGCCGTCGCGCACCTCCCCGGCGTCTCGGACGTCTCGGTGAACATGGTTGCCGAGCGCCTTCGGCTACGCCTCGCCCCCGGCGAGGCGACGGCTGAGGACGTAGAGCGCGCGGCTGCGGCCGTGGGCCATCGTGCGCGTCGGGTTGAGGCGCCGGCGGCGGAGGGCGTGGCAGGAAAGCAAGGCCCCTCCCGGCCGGCGGATCGGGACGACGACGGCGCGGCGCGGGCCTGGTGGGCGACGGGCAAGGCACGGCTGGTCTGGCTTCTCGGCGCGCTCGTCGCCGCTGCCTGGGTCGCGGCGCACCTTTTCCCGGCCGCGTCCTATCCTCTCTACCTCGGCGCCACGTTCGTCGCGCTGGTCCCGTTTGGTCGGCGCGCCTTCGCCCTCGCCCGCGTGGGCAATCCGTTCTCGATCGAGACGCTGATGGTGACCGCTGCGTTCGGCGCCGCTCTCATCGGCGCGGCCGAGGAGGCAGCGCTCGTCGTACTGCTCTTCGCGGTTGGTGAGCTGCTGGAGGGCATCGCGGCAGGACGCGCGCGGGCCGGCATCCGAGCGCTGGTCGCGCTGATGCCGCGCACGGCGCTGTGCCGCCTGCCAGACGGCACGACGGAGGAGGTGCCTGCGGAGCGGCTGGCGGTGGGCGACCTCGTCCTCGTCCGCCCCGGCGACCGCGTGCCGGCCGACGGCGTGGTGGTGGAAGGACAATCCGCCCTCGACGAGAGCCCGGTGACGGGCGAGAGCGTCCCCGTCACCCGCGGATCTGGTGACCCGGTGGTGGCCGGCAGCGTGAACGCGGAGGGCGCGCTAGTGATCCGCGTCACCGCCGCCGGCGAGGGTAGCACGCTCGCGCGCATCGCCCGCATGGTGGAGGAGGCCACGGCGACCCGCGGGCGCACGCAGCGCTTCATCGAGCGCTTCTCGGCCTGGTGGACGCCGGGCGCGATGGCCGTCTCGGCACTCGTCGTCCTCGTGCCACCCCTGCTCTTCGGCGGCGACTGGGGGACCTGGATCTACCGTGGCTTGGCGCTGCTGCTGGTGGCCTGCCCCTGCGCGCTGGTGATCTCGGTGCCCGCCGCCATGGCCTCTGGCCTCTCGGCCGGTGCCCGGCGCGGTCTGCTGGTGAAGGGCGGCGCGGCGCTGGAGGCGATCGGGCACGCGCGCACCGTCGCCTTCGACAAGACCGGCACCCTCACGGAGGGCAAGCCGCGCGTCACGGATGTGCTGCCCGTCGAGGGCGTGGCTGAGGCGGAGCTGCTGCGGCTCGCGGCGGCGGTGGAGGCTGGATCCTCCCATCCTCTCGCGCGCGCGGTCCTCGCCGAGGCCGCCGCCCGGAGCATCGCGCCCCCGCCAGCTCGTGCCGCAGCGGCGATCCCCGGCAAGGCAGTGGCGGCGAGCGTCGAGGGCCGCCGGATCGGCGTCGGGAGCCCTGCCTGGGCCGCGGAGGGCGGCGCGGCCTTGCCGCCGGCGCTGGACGCGGCGCGGGCCCGGCTGGAGGCGGAGGGCAAGACGGTCGCCGTCGTCACCGCCGACCGCGCCGCGCTCGGCCTCCTCGCGCTGCGCGACGAGCCCCGCGCGGATGCGGCGGAGGCCGTGGCCGCCCTGAAGCGCCTCGGCGTCGGCGCGGTGATGCTGACGGGCGACAACCTGCGCACCGGCGCCGCCATCGGCGGGGCGCTCGGCCTGGAGGTGAAGGCGGGCCTGCTGCCCGCCGACAAGCTGCGCGAGATCGCCGCCCTGAAGGAGCGCGGCCCGGTGGTGATGGTCGGCGACGGCATCAACGATGCCCCGGCGCTCGCCGCCGCGACCGCCGGCGTGGCGATGGGTGGCGGCACCGACGTGGCGCTGGAGGCGGCCGACGCCGCGCTTCTGCGCGAGCGCGTCTCGGGCGTCGCTGAGCTCGTGCAGCTCTCCCGTGCCACGCTGACGAACGTGAAGCAGAACGTGGCCGTCGCGGTCGGGCTGAAGCTTGTCTTCCTCGTCACGACCGTCACGGGAGTGACGGGGCTCTGGCCCGCGATCCTCGCCGACACGGGCGCGACCGTGCTCGTTACACTGAACGCGCTCCGCCTGCTCGCCTGGAGGCCCACACGATGATGCCGAAGAGAACTGCCCTTGCCGCGCCCCTGCTCGCCCTCGTCCCCGCCACGGCCCTGGCGCAGCCGATGGGGCCGGGTGGCGGCTGGGGCGACCGCCCCTGGATGATGATGCACGGCAGCTGGGGGTGGGGCTGCGGCCTTGCCTGGCTGGTCGCGTTGGGCGCGCTGGCCGCGCTCGCGGTGGTGCTGTTGCGCCGCCGCGGGGGCGGCGCGGCGGCCGGCCTGGCCGGCGCCGCCGTCGAGGCTCTCGACCTGCGCTACGCGCGCGGCGAGATCGAGCGCGACGAGTACGTCCGCCGCAAGGCCGACATTCTCGGCCGCGGCTGAGGCATCCCGCTCGCCGACCGGCGAGCGGGCCAACGCGGGGCGCAGGCCGTCACGAGCCACCGTCCCGGAGAGAAAACCAGGAGGCGCTGCCATGGCCTACCACTTCAGCACCACCGTCGAGGGCCCGATGGAGCGGGCCGTCGAGGCGACGACCGCGGCGCTCCAGCGCCACGGCTTCGGCGTGCTCACCGATATCGACGTGCGGGCGACGCTCAAGAAGAAGCTCGACGTGGACTTCCGCCCCTACCGCATCCTCGGCGCCTGCAACCCGCGGGTGGCGCACCGGGCGCTCCAGGCCGAGGACAAGATCGGCACCATGCTGCCCTGCAACGTCATCCTGCAGGAGCGCGAGGGTGGCCGCGTGGAGGTCTCCGCGGTGGACCCGGTGGCCTCAATGCGCGCCATCGAGAACCCGGCGCTCGCCGAGACGGCGGGGCAGGTGCGCGAGATGCTGCGCCAGGTCGTGGCGGAGCTCGGCGCGGCGGGGACGGCCTGCCCCGCGGCGGCGCGTTCACCCCAGGCCACGGTAAGGACATAAGGAGGAGAACATGACGATCTCACGGAAGGCGGCGCTCGGCGCCGCCGCGGCGGCCCTCATCGGTATCGGCACCGCCTGGGCGCAGACCGGCCAGCCCGGCGGTCAGGGCGGCCAGATGGGTCCTGGCATGATGGGCCCTGGAATGATGTCGCCTGGCATGATGGGGCAGGGAATGGGCCCCGGCATGATGGGCTGGGACCGCATGATGCCGATGATGCGCGGCGGCATGATGATGGGGCCTGGAATGATGATGGGCCCCGGCATGATGGGCCAGCACGTTGAGGGCCGTATCGCCTTCCTCCGCGCCGAGCTCGGCATCACCCCGGCGCAGGAGGCCCCGTGGAACGCCTTCGCTGAGGCGCTGCGGGCGAGCGCGCAGGCGATGGCCGACATGCACGGGCAGATGATGCCGATGATGCAGGGCGGGCCACCGGCGGTGCCGCTGCCGCAGCGGCTTGAGCTGCACGAGCGGATGATGGCTTCCCATCTCGAGGCGCTGCGCCGCGTCAGGGCCGCCGCCGGGCCGCTCTACGCGGCCCTCGACGACCGGCAGAAGCGGATCGCCGATACCCTGATGATGGGAATGATGTAGCGGCGATGGACGACTGCGTCGGCGTGTGGCGGGGGCGCGCGTGACCCTCGAAATCTCCTTATTCGGCCTGTTCCTCGCCTTCGGCGGGGGCATGGTCTCCTTCCTCTCGCCCTGCGTGCTGCCGCTGGTGCCGGGCTACGTCGCCTGGGTGGCGGGGACGGACCTCGCCACCGCGCGGGCGGAGCGCTGGCGGGCGCTCCGGCTCTCGCTCTTCTTCGTGCTCGGCTTCGGGCTCGTCTTCGTGGGCCTCGGGCTCGGCGCCACCGCTGTCGGCGTGCTGCTGCGGCAGTGGTCATACGAGCTGACGATCGCCGCCGGGCTGCTGATCGCGGCGATGGGCTTCGTGCAGATGGGGTTGCTGCGGCTGGCGCCATTGATGCGCGACCTGCGATTCCGCCCGCCGGCGGAGGGCGGCGGCCCCGCCTCGGCGACGCTGATCGGGATCGCCTTCGGATTCGGCTGGACGCCCTGCATCGGGCCGGTGCTGGCGGGCGTGCTCGCCGCCGCCGCGCTCACCCCGGGCGCCGGCGCGGGGCTGCTCGCGGCCTACGCGCTCGGCCTCGGCGTGCCCTTCCTGCTCGCCGCCTTCTATCTGCCGGCCGCGATGGCGCGGGCGCGCCGCCTCGGGCGGCTCGGCCGGGCGCTCCAGCTCGGCAGCGGGGCGGTGATGGTGGCCTTCGGCCTCGCGATCGCCACCGGGGAGCTGGGCCGCCTCGCCATCTGGTTCCTGGAGACCTTCCCGTGGCTGGCGCGGCTCGGATGACCGCGTCGCGCCCCCGCGGCCTCAGGCGCCTCGGCCTCCTCGCGGCGCTGGCCGCCGCCGTCACCGACCAGGCGACGAAGGCCTGGGCGCTCGCGGCGCTCTGGCCGCCCTACGGCGAGGGGGTCGCACTGCTGCCGGTGCTGAACCTGCGGCTCGGCTTCAACACCGGCGTGACCTTCGGGATGTTCCGCGAGAGCGCGGCCGACGCGGTCTGGGTGCTCGTCGCCGCGAAGCTGCTGGTCGTGGCCTTCCTCGCCCGCTGGCTGTGGCGGACCGCCTCGCGCGCCGAGGCGCTGGGGCTGGGCCTAGTGATCGGCGGCGCGGCCGGCAACATCCTCGACCGCGTGGCGCGGGGCGCGGTGACGGACTTCATCGACGCGCACTACGGCGGCTGGCACTGGCCGACCTTCAACATGGCGGACGTGGCGATCGTCTGCGGCGTCGCTACCCTCGTGCTCGGCGGCCTGCGCCGGAGCGAGGGAGCCGCCAGCCCTCCCGCCCGCCGAAACGCGGACACGCCCGCCGCGGGACCGCCCTGAAAGGACCGAGACCCTCACCATGCGGACCCTCCTGCGCAGCCTTGCGGCCCCGGCCCTAGCGCTCGCGGCCGTTATCCCCGCGGCGAACGCCCAGCAGGGTGACGTCGCCGTCTCCGCGGCCTGGACCCGCGCGGTCGGCACCACTGCGCCCACGGCGGCCGGCTACATGACGCTGCGCAACCGCGGCGCCGCCCCCGACCGCCTGGTCGGCGCGGAGACGCCAGCGGCGCGCTCGGTCGAGATCCACGAACAGCGGATGGAGGAGGGCGTGATGCGCATGCGCCCGCTCCCGGGCGGCGTCCCCCTGCCGCCTGGGGAGACCGTGACCCTCGGACCGGGCGGGACGCACCTGATGCTGGTGGGGCCAACGCGGGCCCTGGCGCGCGGCGAGTGGGTGCCGCTGACGCTGCGCTTCGAGCGCGCGGGCGAGGTCCGGGTGGAGCTCTCGGTCGAGGCGGCCGGCGCCCGGCAGCCGGCCCACGCGGGGCACTGACGGTGCTGCGCTGGATCCGCCGCGCCACATTGGGCGCGGTCGCCGTGCTCAGCTTCCTGGTGCTGGCGACCTCGGCCGGCTGGCTCGTCACCGACGGGCCGCTCGCCGGCCGCCAGGAGGTCGCGTCCGGGCCGGCGAGCCTGCCGATCGGCGGGCCCTTCAGCCTGACCGACCACCGCGGCCGCGCGGTGACCGAACGCGACTTCCGGGGCCGGCCGATGGCCGTGTTCTTCGGCTTCACCCACTGCCCGGACGTCTGCCCGACGACGCTCGGCGAGATGACCGCCCTCATCGAGGCGCTCGGCCCGGACGCCGACAGGTTGCACTGGCTGTTCGTCAGCGTGGATTGGGAGCGCGACACGCCGGAGGCGCTGGCCGGCTACCTGGAGGCATTCGATGCGCGCATCGTCGGGCTCTCGGGCAGCGAGCCGCAGGTGGCCGAGGCCGCGCGCTCCTTCCGGGTGTACTACCGCCGCGTGCCGCTGGAGGGCGGCGGCTACACGATGGACCACTCGGCAAGCGTCTTCCTGATCGACGGGGCGGGGCGCTTCGCGGGGACGATCGACAACAAGGAGAGCGAGGAAGTGGCGGTGCAAAAGCTGGGGATGCTCGTGGCTCGATGACGCCGGTCAGCCGATCCGGCGCTTCGTCACCCCCACCGACAGCGTCGCCGCCGCCAAATCGAACGTCGCTGCGGAGATATTCCGCGCCATCACTCGCACCGTGTTGTTCGACCACACCGCGGCGTCGAGCTCGATGAACCGCGTCGACGACACGAGCGATGCCGTTGCCAGATCGCCGGCCCGCGCTCCGTTCACGGTGACGTCGAGCAGCGATGTCGCGCCTGGCGCCAGGCTGGGCAGATCCCAGGACACCTCCGCGGCAAACTCCCGCCGCCCGGAGCCGAACAGTGCCCCCGTCAACAGCGGCGTGCCGTTCAGCACCGCGGGCGCGGCCTCCGGCAGCCCGTAGAGCCGCAGGGACTGCAGGTCGATCGGCCCGTCGAAGCCGATCACCCCCACCTGCGCATAGGCTACCGACGCGCCGACGCGGATGGTCTGCCGGCGATTGAAGTTCGCATCATCCATCGGCGCGCCGGCGTTCCAGCCCTTGGCCGGCCCGTTCCACTGCATGGTGGTGATCGAAGCCAGCACATCGCCAGGGATGTCCTCGCGGACATTCCCCGCCCCATCGAACACCCGCACAAACAGCCGCCCGCCCGAAGCGCCGCTCGTCAGCCAATGCGCCAGCGCGAATTCCTTCGCCTGGGAGGTGTCGAGCATCCAGCCAAGCCCACGGTTCGCCGCGAGCGTGACCGCGCGATCGGTGGGCGTCAGGTCCGTCAGCCCGTTGAAGCAGAAATCCGCCATGAAGGTCGCGGTGGTGGTGGAGGTGGCGATGGTGATCAGCCCCTCCACGCCGACCTCAGTCGCCGACTGCCGGAAGGCCGCCGCGCGCGTGTTCGGCACACCGGCAAGGAAGCGCTGGAACCGCGACGCCGGCGCGCGATGCCGATTGATCACCGCGTTGCCGCAGCGATTCGCCGTCGCGGTGTAGTCGATGCCGACCAGGTAGGTGTTGGTCCAGGCGATGTCGTACTCGCAATCCTGCGCGCCGGCCGTGTGCCGTGCGGCCAGCGGCGAGCAGGCCTCCATGCGCATGTTGCGCGCGATGATGGCAGAGCCCGAGGTCTGGTTCAGGAAGGGAATGGCGATGTTGCTGCCGGCCTGGCGCAGCTCGAAGTTCGGCGCGTCAAAGACGTGGCGGTTGTGGTTGGTGTAGGCGCCGGGCTCGTTGCCGAGCCGGATCCCGAAGCGGTCCTGTGTGGCGTTCACCCCTGTCGCCTGGGCGAAGTGGCCACCGTAGTAGCGGATGGAGGTGTTCCAGGCCGTGGCCGTCGCGCACCAGATGTCGAGCCCGATGCGGTTGTTGACGATGCGTCCCAGCGTGAAGGTGCTGTCCTCCACGCCACGGCCATCGCCCAGCGTGCGCATGCCGATCGTGAAGCCTTCCACCCGGCGCAGCTCGATCTGGCTGGCATCGACATTGCGCACGGTGATGCCGATGTCGGCCTCGGAGGACCAGTCGGAGATCGTCTGCCGGATGACGTTCAGCCCGGTGTAGAGCTTCTCCGCATTGCGGATAGTGCCGCCGTCGCCGAGCACCAGCACGGAGGTGGGCGCCGTGCCGGTGTAGCGCATGGTCCCCTGCATGATCAGCCCGCGGGCGCCACCTGGCAGGGTGACGGTACCGGAGACGTTCCAGGTGCCGGGCGGGATCATGGCAAACTTCTGGTCCGCGCCGGCGCGGTCGAAGGCCGCCTGGATGGCAATGCGGTCATCCGCCACGCCATCGCCCAGCCCGCCGAAATCGTTCGGCAGCACCGCCTCGCGGTCACGGAGGTACTTGGCGAAGTCGGTCTTGTTGAGATTGGCGTTGAGGACCAGCAGGTCGTCGATGCGCGCCGGCATGGCTTTCTCCGATCAGAGGGCGGTGGCGGTGACCGGGCCGGCGAAGGCGGAGACGTTGCCCTCGGCCGAGACGCTGCGCAGCCAGTACCAACGGGTCTGGCCGGTGGTGAGGCCAGTCCGGTCCCACGGCAGCGCGGTCGGCTCGCTGGTGAGCTTCACGGCCGCGGACAGGCTGGCGCTGCTCGCCTCGAAGACCTGCAGCCGCACCGCGTCCGCGGGAAAGCCGCCCGACAGGCGCACACCGCCCGCGATGCCGGTCGCGGCCAGGCCCGACGCGGCGGCCGGCACCAGCGCCTCGCGCCAGCCCGACACTGCGCCGCTGCGCGCCTGGGCGCGCACGCGGAATGCCGTGGGCTCCGCGGTGGGGATGGCGACGGCGGTGGCGCCGAAGCCCCCTGCGTAGCCCTGCCACACGGCGACCGAGGTGGGGCGGAACTCGATCTCGTAGCCGGCGAGATAGGCAGAGCCGACTGCCGACCAGGAGACGGCGATCGCCGTGAAGGTCGTCCCAAGCGGCGTCTCCACCTGGATCGAAGCCGGCGCGGCAATCACGCCCGGGTTTGGCAGCACCACGGACGGGTTCTGCCCTGTCGCGCGCTCATCCGTCGCCGGGTTCCACGCCCAGACGGCGGGGTCCTCCTCGGCCAGTTGCAGGTTCACCCCACCATCCGGCGCCAGGGCCCAGCCCGTCACCCGCGCCGGGAATGGGGTGAGCCGTTCCAGCGCGACCGTCACCCCATCCCAGGGCCGCAGGCGCAGCGCCGAGAGATTGGCCTGCATCGCCACCTCGCGCTGGCGCCGGTTGCGCTCCAGCTCGATTTTAATCAGCCGCTGCACCGTCGCCGCGGAGGTGGTGAGCGGGAACTCCATGTCCCGGTAGATCGCCTCGCCGCCATCCTCGGTGACGTAGTTGCTGGCCAGCAGCGGCGGCGCATCGGTCGGCTGCCAGGCGGCGGCCGGCTCGACATAGACGGCACGCACCCCGTTGAAGAGATCCCGCCGCGGCCGCGAGCCCACGATGGTGACGTCGCCGCGCAGATCGTCGGAGGTGAGCGTGGCCGCCGGCAGTGCCGGCGCCCCGGCATGGATGTAGAAGCGCCCTCCGCTCACCACCAAGGCACCGGCCATGGCGGCCACCAGCTTGCGGGTGATGGCGATCTTGCCCTCGCCCAGGGTGACGGCGCCGTTCACGGTGTAGCGGCGCTCGGCGGTGCCATCGCGGCGGCCCATGATCTCGTCGCAGGTGTTGGCTGCCGCCATGAGCGCCGGCAGGTCGATATCCGCCCAGGCCGCGCGCCACCCGAAGGACGAGGTCAGGTACCAGGCCAGGCACAGCGCCGGATTGTCGGACCAGCCGGTGGCGCCGGTGCGCGGATCCATGATGGTGTCGGCGCCCTCGACGATGGCGGACAGGCTGGGCGCGCCGGAGGGGAAGGCCTCGGGTCGCAGCTTGAGCCGCACCGCGAGATAGGCGCGGCCCTGGCCACGATGGGCGGCGGTCCACTGGCCGCCGGTGTCCGCCACGAGGTTGGCATTGGCCACCTGGCCTGGATCGCCCAACGCGCGGTCGATCCTCAGCAGGCCGGCGAACTTGGCGTCGGTCGAGGCCGTGCCGTTCAGAAACACCTCGCCGATGGCGCGCACGCGATGGGCGGCCAGCACCACGACGACGTGCAGGAACCCGTCGGCGCGGCCCTCATCGTCGGTGGCGGAATGCAGGAACACGACGGGGCCGGAGGTGCGGCAGCGGCCGAAGACGATCTGGTGCTCGGTGATGGGCTGGCGGAAGGACTGGGTGCGGCCGGCGCCGGGCGTGCGGGGATCGAAGCCTGAGCCGGGACCGGTGTCGGTGCCTGGCGTGACGTTGGCGCTGCGGGCGGCGGAGGGCGACTTCGGGCGGAAGACTGCGGCCCCCACGGCCGAGACCACCAGGGCGGCGCCAGCGGCCGCCACGGCGCCCAGGACGCCACCACCGATGACGGCCGAGGCAGCAGCACCCGCGGCGGCGGCGATGAAGGGGATGGCGACGGGCATCAGCCAACCCTCCAGGCGATGGTGCAGGCGGTGATGGGCAGGCGGAGCAGGCCCGCGGGCCCGACGAAGGCGGCACGGCCGGCATCCAGCACGACGCCGAGGCGGTCCGGATCGGCGGCCAGGACCACGTCGCCGGCGCGGGCGAAGGGCACCGGCACGCGCGGGTGGCCCGTGGTGTCGGCCATCGCGGCGAGGGTCGGGCGATGCTGCCAGGACGGCCGCCGCCCCGTGCAGGCCACCACCGCGGCCATGGCGAAGCGGCCGCAGTTCCAGCGCGCGTCGTCGAAGGGCCGATGCTCCGCCGCCATAACCAGCGCCGCCAGCCGCTCCGGCCAGTCGGGCAGCCGCCCCGCGAGCAACCCCGTCACTGGATCGGCAGCCGGATCTCCGCCTCCTGGAGCGCCGGCACGAACTCGAAGAAGCGGTCGCCGGGGTATTCGGCCTGCTGGTCGGCGTCCGTGTAGCGCCGCACCTCGGCCCGTTCGAGGTCGACCAGCCGGCTCTCGCAGGCCAGCGCCACGGAGGGCTCGGCGCCGTCCGTCACCTCCATCGTGTCCATCAGCCCCGCCCAGAGCGGAAACGGGTCCGCCACGAAGGCCCCCTGCGCATCGAGCAGCGCGCCCCACAGCGTCACCGGCCGCAGGCGGTAGCTGCGCTCGGCGAGTGCGATATCCACGACCTCCTGCGGCACGGGCGACAGGGCCAGCGTCAGCCGCACCGCGCGCAGTTCGACCGTCTCCTCCACATCCGAGATGGCGCCGATGCTGCCGGCGCCCTCGAACACCTTCCCGGCCCAGTCCAGCGGCCCGAGCCCGGTCCAGACGCGAAACGGGCCGGTGGCGAAGTCGAGCTCGACCAGGACGACCGGCGTGGCGATCGGCGCAGTGGCGGCGGAGGCTGCCTGGTTGCTGAGGCGTGGGGTGCCGGACATGACTACAGCGCCTCCTTCAGCTGCCCTCGCTTGAAGGGAGATAGGATAATTATCTTGCAAAATACGCGCGGTTATGCGATAGCGAAGATGTCTTCACCCGAAATGCGTCCTGAGATCTGCGCGATCGAGGCTTTTCCTCGGCCATTTGGCGCGCGCTCACTGTCCGACGGTATTTCAGCCAGTTGGCTGGCGTCGCGGCAAAACTGGACACCTCTGGCGGTCTGCCAAAGGCTGCCAGGGCGCTTCGATTGGGTTCGTCAGCATTCCAGTTGGGCTGACCAGGCCGCGCCGAAAGGCGCGATGCTTCACTGCATTCATTCCTGTTCCATCAGACCGAGAGGCGCGAGCGCGTCTCTCGACAGCGGAGATTCGTGCGCATGTCAGAAAAGGTGCCAATCGATGCTGCCCGCCTCCGTGCCGCCGTCTCGGATGAAAGATACTGGCGGACAGGCCACCCCGAGCGTGATGCTTGGCGGGCCTGGGTCACTGACGGCTTTCAGGCCATGTACGGCAGCGACGCTCGGCCAAGCGGCGGTGTCGTTCATGTCCGGGCCTATATCCGCAACGGCCAGCCCGTCGCAGCTCACACTCGCGGTGCTCCCGCATCCGACGGCGAAGGCAGCATAGACGACCTGACGGGTCAGCCGGCGCGCGGTGGGCAGGTTGAAACGCCGGCACCCATGGATGTTGGCTTTCGCGGCATGCAGCTTCGTCGTCGAAATCTTTTGGACGACGCTCTTGTCGTGCCCGCAATGGCTCGACGGCCAGAAGATGGGGTGGTCGGTGGTCGCCGAGGAGTCATCCCGGAAGGTGGAGGCGGCGGCGGTGGCTATCGGCCCCCTGGTCGCCCTGGCCAGACGCCTGCACCGCAGGCTCCCCCGATCTCCCCCCGCAGCCAGGAACTCGTGGATATGGTTGCGCCAGGAGGCCGGCCGATCGGTACTCAGCATAAGGGAACCACTCCTGACGTGAGGACCTTGCCTGGCGGCCAGCAGGAGGCGCAAGCGACGCTCAGGCGGTTAATCGAAGGACGCGGCGCTGTCGACGTTACGCCGCGCACCTACCAGGGCCAACAATTCCGCCTCGATGATGGTTCAGTGATTGGGTATCGACCTGCTTCGAGAAGCGGCCCCTCGGCCATCGACATCAATATTCCGGGATATCCTGGCGTGGCCAAGCTTCACTTTGTCGACTAATGGAGAAGCACATGTCCCATATTCCTGAAGAGCTCACGCAACTTGCCGCATCGGCGGAGATCGATGACGTTAGCTTCCCGATGATCATCAACGCGCTGAATCGGTTGCATGAGGCGCCGCCGGGCGGTGACGACACCGAGCGCATGCTGCACTTCGTCGGCCTGATGCTCGACCAGGGCTTCATCCCCGTGTCCAGCCCCTATTCCGATCCGCCGAGCGCGCCATGGCCTGAACAGGGCAAAGCTGCCGTGCTGCGGCGGCTGCGCCAAGAATGGGAAGCACTGGATCATGACGTCACCTTTCTCGATCTGTGCTGGTTTCACAGGCCGTGACTTCCGAGGGCGACAGGCCGATCGTCTATAAAGCCTCCTCCATGCGGATGGTGACGGCGGCGAAGGGACCCGGTCGCGTCGGGTTCGCCGCCTCGTCGTCGGAGACCAGCCGCATTGGCACGCTCGGCAGCGAGAGGATCAGGGGCTCGCCCACCACCACGGCAGCCCTCAGCGGCGGCGCGATGGCGATGGTGGCAGTGCCTGCGCCGGAGGCCGCGACCGCAGCCGTGGCGATGTAGAGCCGGCCGCCCAGCCCGATGTAGTCGCCGGCGCCAACGGCGACCGTGCTGGGCCACCAGCCATGCGTCACGATGGACAGCGCCCCACGCGGCGCCCCGGACGCGAGCGAGGGATTGCCCGACCCCACCACCAGCCCGGTCCCGTCGGTGAAGATCGTCGCGTCCGAGAAGCTGTAGGGCCCGGTCGGCACGTCGTCCTGGCTGCGCGGATCGCCGGTGCGGTACTCGCGCCGCCAGTCCCAGATGCGCACGGTGTTGGCGGACCCCGCCAGAGCCGCCAGCAGCCCATCCATCAAGCCCGCCTGCACGCGCCCCAGCGGCTCGAAGCTGGCCTCCGCCACCCAGCGCGCCCCCTCGCGCCGCAGCACCTGCGTGGCGCGGGTGACCGGCGAGACAAAGCGCAGCGTGTTGTGCTGCAGGTAGAAGCTGAGCCGCGACGGCCGTAGCACGGCGGGCCAAGCGTATTCCGTCATGACGCCCTCCTTGGCCTAACCCCGCACGATGGAGGTGGCGCTGCCGCCGCGGCGGATGGCGTCGAGCGTCGCGGCACTGGCCTGCCGCACGATCTGCGCCGAGAGCACGCGCAGCCGCGCCTCGACACCGGCATCCGCGCCGCGGGCATCGATGGTGATGCTCTGGTTGATCACCGGACCGCCCGGCGCCATGCCGTTGGGCAGCACGGTGCCGCTGCGGTTCGGCACGAACCATTCGGGCCCGCGCTCACCGACGATATAGGGCTGCCCGCCCGCCACCGGCCCGCCCTCCGCGCGGAATAGCCCACCCAGCGCCGAACCCAGCCCCGAGAAGATCGAGCCGAAGTCAAAGCCACTGAGGCTGGAGGTCACCGCTGTGCCGAGCGGCTCGGTGATGGTGCGGCGGACGACGATGCGGGCGATGTCCTGCAGGATGCCCTGCAGCACCTTCGAGAAACTCTCGCCCTTGATGATCGCGTCCTCGAAGGCAGAGGAGAAGGTCAGGCCCAACTCCCGCGCGGTGTTGCTGGTGCGCTCGGTCGCCTGCTGCACGCGCTGCTGGCTGCGCTCCAGCTCCTCCAGCGCGGCATTGGCTTCGCGCGAGACCGTCTCGTCGGGGATGGGCCGGCCGATGCGCTCGGAGCGTTCGACCAGGCGGCCGAGGGTTTCCAGGCGGCGAGTGTAGCGCTCCTGGGCGTTCTCGTTGTTCTGGATCAGCCGCTCGCGCTCACGGATGATGTCGTTGATCTCGCGCTCGGCCTCGCGGTCGGGGCGCGGGATGGATGCCACGCGGCGGGTGGTGCCCTCGATGCGGCGCAGCGCCTCGTCGCGCTCGCGCAGCGCCAGGGTTTCGAGGCGGGTGCGGTCGGCGGCGGTGATGCCACCCGCGGCCTCGGCCTCGCGCAGGCGGCGGACGCGGTCCTCGTACTCGCTGTTGATCCGGAAGCGGTCGTCGAGAGCCTTGCGCAGTTCCTCGGCATCAGCGGCGGTGCGGCGGCGGCGGGCCTCGGCGGCCTGGGCGGCGGCGCCCTCCTGCTCGGTGCGCTGCCGCTCGCCGGCGGCCGCCTCGCCGCGGGTGATCTCCTCCTGGAGTTCCTGGTACTGCCGCCGCAGTTCCTCCAGCCGGGCAGCGCGGTCGACGCCGGCCTGCTGCTGCGCGGTCCCCACCAAGCCTCCGCGGATCGAGCCGCGCCGGGGCTGGGAGCGGAGGCTGTCACCCTGGCTCTCTGCCTCCAACCTAGCGATCTGGGCGCGTAGGGCCTCGGCCTGGGCACGGCGATCGGCCTCCTGCTCAGAGGGCAGCAGCAGGCCTGAGCCGCGGCGCACGCCGTCCAGAACGCGGGCGGCACCCGACAGGGCCCGGGCCAGCGCGTTGGACAGGCCGATCGCCTGGTCCAGCCGGGCCAGGAACTGGTCGGCGGCGGCGGTCAGCTGCCCGAAGGCGCGGCCGACGGACAGCGGCGCGCGCTCGAACTCACCATTCAGCCGCTCGACGGCGCGCAGCAGCGCCGGAAACACCGTGTCGGCGGTGAGCTTGCCCTCGGAGCCGAGCTTGCGCAGTTCGCCGATGGAAACGCCGAGCTCGCGGGCCAGCGCCTGCGCCAGCGTCGGCAGGCCTTCGAGGATCGACCGCAGCTCATCGCCCTGCAGCGTGCCCGACGCCAGCGCCTGGGCGAGCTGCTGCGTGCTGGAGGCGATCTCCTGCTGGCTGGCGCCGGACGCGATGGCTATGCGCTGCAGCCCGCCGACCAGCGTGGCGACCTGGTCGGAGGTGGCGCCGATCTCGCGGGCGGCGATCGAGAAGCGCGCGAACGCGTCCACGCTCTCGCGCACGGCGACGCCGGTCTGCAGGCTGTCGCGGTAGAGCCGGTCGTAGATCTCGCCGGCGCGCTCGACCGAGCCCAGCGCGGTGTTCAGCCGGCCCATGGACTGGGTGAGCGCGTCCCCGGCGACCACCACCGCACGCAGCCCGGCGGCGAGGCCGGCGATCTGCACGCCGCGCACGGCGACGTCGAGCAGGTCGAGCGCGCGGGAGGCGCGGTCGGCACCGCCCTGGATGCGCTCCAGGCTGCGGCTCCCGGTCTCACCAACCTCGCGCAGCTCCTGCTTGACCCGGGCGGCGTCGTCCAGCGACAGGCGGACGGAGACGCGGCGCGTGCTATCCGCCATGCGTCATGCCTCCTGCGTCAGTGTGGTAGTCAGGACCCGGGGGGATCAGTGCGCCGCGCAGCGCTGCCGGCGGCGAGGCCCATGCGCAGGGCCAGCAGCAGTTCCGCCGCGGCCCACCCGGTCGCGCCCATCTCGCGGGCGGTGGCGAGCGCCGCGGGCATGTCGAGATCGAGGCCCGCCATGGTCGCCGCGGCGCAGGTGGTGCCGGCCGCCCAGCACGCGGCGCCCTCGACGCTGGCGGGGGCGTGGGCGGTGTAGGGACAGGCGAGGCCGCAGTCGCGATCGAGCGCCGCGCAGCCGCGGCAGTAGTCAGGGCCCTGGCCGAAGTGCCACTCGGCCCGAGCCCTCAGCCGTTTCCCTCCAGGGCCACGGCGGCAACCGGTCCGGTGGCGCGATCCCAGAAGGCTGCGGCCATCTCGTCCATGTCCATGAGCCGCTCGACGGCCTCAGGCGAGAGCGGCAGTGGCTTGCCGGCGGCGTCGCCAACGCCCTCCCAGGCGGTGACGGCGTGGCGGGCCAGCGCCTTGACCAGGAAGGCGAAGGCCAGGCCGCGGGCCATGTCGGGGTCGAGGTCCGCCTCCGAGGCCCGCAGCGCGCCGAGACGGCGGGCCGAGCCGGCCTGGGCGGCGGCCATCACTGCGGTGGTGACGGGCCGGATTTCCACGCGGACGCCGCGCGGCAGGTCGAGCCAGTATGGCTCGACCGGGAGGTCGAGGGTGAGCATGCGATTCTCCGTTGTTCCGCTTGGGTCTTGTCCGCTCGGCGAAGCTGCCGCCGAGATGTCGGCTATTGCTGGTGCGGCCTCAGTCCCGCCGCGCCAGCGCGCTGCGCAGCCAGGCAAGTCGGTCCGCCACGGCTGTCTCGGCGGCGGCCTCCGCATCGCGGTAGGCGCGCAGCACCTCCTCGCCGAGCGGTGTGAGCCGTGCCCCGCCGCCGCCTGTCCCGCCCATCGCGGTCGCCACCAGGGGCTCCCGGAAGTCGGCGTTCAGCGCCGCCACGAGGTCGTGGGCACGTTGGTAGCTCATCCCCATCTGCCGCCCAGCCGCGGCGATGGAGCCCGCGTCGCGGATGCCGGCCAGCAAATCCGCCTTGCCGGGCCCGAGCGCCACACCCTCACCGAGCGCGAGGCGCAGCGTTAGCGCCCGGCGCGCGCCCTTCTCCCTACTGCTTCGCTTCGCCCCCATCGGGCGAGGGAACCACGGTGTCGGCAGAGGCGCCACCGCCGCCAGTTGCAGGCAGCAGCCACCGACCGCTATCTACAGAGAAAGATAGCGACAGGAGAGCCCCATGGTCCGACGCAGTCCGTCGAACCAGACCCGGCACGGCCGGCTCGGCCCTGTCGAGGGCGCCGTGGCGTTCGCCGCGCGTCCGCGCCGGGCCTGAGGTGACGCCATGGCACGACGCAGCGCCGCATGAGAACCTCGTCACTCTCCGCGCTCGGCTGGGGGGCCGCCATCGGTACTCTGGGCGGACTGATCGGCCTCGGCGGTGCGGAGTTCCGGCTACCGGTCCTGCTTGGCGTCTTTGCGCTGGCGGCGCACCAGGCGGTGCGGTTGAACTTGCTGGTCAGCCTCGTCACCCTCGGCGCCTCCGCGGTGGCCAGGCTCGGCTTTGGCACGGCGCCGGACCTCTGGCCGCACGCCCCGGAGATCGCCGCGCTCACCCTTGCTGCGATGACAGCGGCGTGGTTCGGCGCCGGATTGCTCACGCGGATCGACGCCGTCCGGCTGACGCGCGTCATCGCCGTGCTGCTGGCCGGCATCGGCACGCTGCTCCTTGTCGAAGCTATCGCGGGAGAGGCGCTGCACCTCGGGGCGGAGCCCGGCGGTTGGTGGCGCGCCCCGGCGGGCGCCGTCGCCGGGGCGGTCATCGGCCTCGTCTCCTCGCTGCTCGGCGTGGCGGGGGGCGAACTCATCATCCCGACGCTGATCTTCGGCTTCGGCCTCGACATACGCGCGGCAGGTTCCGCGAGCCTCATGGTCAGCCTGCCCGCCGTGGCCGTCGGCGTGCTGCGCCATGCCCGAGCCGGTGGCTACCGCGACCGCGCGGTCTTGCGTGGGGTCGCTGCGCCAATGGCGACCGGGTCGATCCTCGGCGCGATGGCAGGGGCCGCACTGCTGCCCTTTATTCCGGTCGACGCGTTGAAGATCGTACTCGGCGCCATCCTGCTGGCCTCGTCGGTCAAGCTATGGCGCAAGGGCGCCGCGAAGGCCGCTGCCGCGCGGGAGGCAGTTGCTCAACGCTGAGCGGACGCCGCACGGCATGTGATCCAAGGATGACGATTACCCCTGAACCAGGAGGCTTCGCATTTTGGCACATACCGGCGACGCCACGAGCGTCACGCGTACTCCGTCCCCGCCTGCTGGTTCCGCAGCACCGCCGTCATCATTCGCGTCGCAGTCGCGTTGAACGCTGCCCTGAAATCGAAGCTTGCCTCCACGCCGGCCGGCCCCTCGATCGGTGTCTTGGCCAGCGCCAGATAGACCTCGTGCAGCGTGATGGTCAGGCTGCGGTTGGCGTCGATGGTGAAGGCCAGCGCGAATTCCGCCGAGGTGCCGGCCTGCGCCTGGGCGAGCAGCGTCGTGTTCTCGAAGCGCGCCGTGATCTGGCCGGTGCAACGCGCGATGCCGGGATCCACGCCCTCGACGCGACGATCGGCGCGGATGGTGCGCACCGCCTCCATCCCGTTGGCATAGGTGAGCCGCGCGCCGGTCACCTGCGCCAGCGCCACGCTGCTGCGCGTGATCGATCCCTGGGCCTTGTTGAAGGCGGTATAGGCCGCGCTGGTGGGCGTCCCGCCTGACGTGGCGCCGGTGCGCACCGAGCCCTGGCCGAGCAGCCCGAAGGTGGCCGTCGCGGCACCGGTAGGCGTGAAGTCCATCTCCAGCGTGTCGGCGCGCACGCCTGTGCAGACGTCGAAGCTCGGCACGTCAGGATAGCCGATCTCCATCGCATTGCTGGGCAGCGAGGCCGCGCCCGAGCCGAAGGTGTGGATGAAGTTGATGGTACCGTTGGTGGTCGGCGCACCGAGCAGCAGCCGCAGCCAGTGGCCGATGTTGATCAGGTCGACCGGCACCACCGCCTGGCCGGCGACCGTCACCGTGTCGAGGAAGGGCGCGGCGGGATCCCGGTTGCTGCCGACGCCGATGACGTCGGCATCGAGTAGCGGCTGCTCCGCGCCCAGGTCGCAGGACAGGAACGGCATGCGCCGCCAGTTGCTGCCGGGCGCCGTCCCGTAGACGGTCTCGGGCAGCATGAGCAGGCGGCAATTCGCGCCGATGGCACGAGGCATGGGCTTTCTCCTGGATGGGGATCAGGCCAGCGGCGAGCCGGCAACGGTGAACCAGAGGGTGACGGGGATGGCGGCGGCGCGGGCCGCGGCGGCACCCTCGAACTCGACATCCTCGAAGGCGACGCTGCCGGGCTGCGTCCATTCGACGGCGCCGCCGAGGGTGCGGTTGGCGGTGATGGCCGCGGCGACATCGACCAGCAGCGCGTCGAGCAGGGTGTTGCGGGCGGCGGGAGTGGCGCCGGCGACGGTGATCTCGACCTCAGCACGATGCTCGATCTGCCAGGCGAGCGGGGAAAGGATCGGCGTTTCCTCCACCGTCTCGCCATCTCGGACCAGTACCAGCCCGCCAGCAGGAATGCGCTGCGGGATGGTCTCTCCGCGCAGCACGACCGGCGCCGGGTTCCTGGCCGCCAGAGACGTGACGAGCCGGCTGTGCAGCGCCGCAATGGCGGTCTCGCGCGCGCTCATCCTGCCCTCCCGCTCTCGCGCTCCCAGGCCGCTACGAAGCGGCCCGGCAGGCGACGCAGCCCGCGCTCCGCCGCGCCGCGCACATCGAGCTGCTTGGCAAGCTTCACCTGGGGCAGGAGGAGGAACATCGGCACCATCGCCTGCTCCAGGAGGCCGCGGGCCCAGGCCTCGCGCCCCTTGCGGTTGGCGGTGCCGACTTCCGTGACGCCGCCAGCCACGAGACGGGTCCTGCGCCGCCGCCCGGTCTGCTCGCCCTGGCGCAGCGGCAGGCACCAGACGAAGCCACGGCCTGACTTGAACGGCCGCAGGAAGGCCTGGCCGGAGGCGACCATCTGCGCCGGCGTGACCCGCATGCCCTTCTCGCCGCGCCCCCGGCGGCCACGCGCCGCATTGAAGCCGGTCGGGATGGCGAGGAACTTCCCGCCACCCTTGGCGCGGATCAGCGCGCCACGCTCGAAGGCGTCGATGACGTTCGGCACCTTGGTGAAGACCAGCCCCGCCGGCCGCAGCGACTGCCCGGACCGCGGGAAGATCATCGACCGCCAGGCATTGGCGATACCGCGCGCGTTGCCCGAGAAGGCGGTGGTGACCTGCCGGCGCAGCTCGGCCTTCACCTGCTCGGTCTCAGCGCGGATCGCGGTCATGGCTGCGCGCTCGCCGGCGCGCACCTCGTCAGCCAGCACCTTGCGCAGATCGCCCACGATGCTGGCGCCGAGCCGCATGGATCAGCGCCCGCCGAACTTGCGGCTGAGAATGCGCAGCAGCAGATCGTGCAGCGCGGCATAGCCGAGCGTGCCGGCCAGCCACGCGACGGCGAACAGCCACCAGCCGTCGAGCTCGAAGGCATGGGCGATGAGCCAGGCGCCGGTGCCGAGGCTGCCGCCGGCCAGCGCGTGCAGCAGATAGGCGCGGGTCAGCAGTGGCCTGTCGGCGGAGGAGAAGCGCGCCATCGCCCCGAGCGCACCCAGGGCGCCGGCAAGCAGCGCCTCACCGACAATGCCGCCGATGCGTTCGGGGTCGATCATGGCGGTGCTCCTATCGGCGGCAGAAGACGCGCCAGGCGATGCCGGCCGCGTCGCGCTCGGCGTGCTGGACGGTCAGGGTGTCGGCGCCGAGGGTGAAGGTGTCGTCCGCCCCGACGCTGGGCAGCACGGCGATGGCGACGGTCAGCACGTCGCTGGCCTGGATGACGCTGGTGCCGAAGGCGTCGCCCAGCCGATCCGGCGCCGAGCGCACCACGCGGAGCAGGACCGGCGCCCCGGTCCCACCCGCGCGATAGCTCGCCTCCGTGCCGATGTTCGGATCCGCGACCAGCGCGTCCATGGCCGCGGCGAAGGCGCTCATGCTGGCCGCCGCAGCCGCCAGGCGAGCACGCCGACCACTGCCGCCGCGATGACCGCGATGGCGACGGCGGGCGCCAGCGTGCCCAGCGCCTGAATGGCGGGGGCGGCCTGCGCCACCGCGGTGGCGATGCCGGCCGCACCCACCAGCACCGCGCCGCGGCCGGTGCCCGTTGCTGCCGCCACCTCGCGCAGGGTCACCGGCGCGGCGGGCGGCACGCCGGCGAGCGTGAGTGCCCGGTCGATCACGCCGGCCGGATAGGTCAGCCCGCCGCATTCATGATGGATGATCGCCTCGATCGGCGGGCGCAGGTGGTCGTGCCGATGCAGGTCGATCGCATCATCCGGCCCGATGCCAATCCGCCGCGCCACCACGGCGATGTAGGCCGCGGTGTCGTTCTCCACCTTCGGCGCCCAGCGCTCGATGATCGCGCGCGGCGTCCGCAGCTTGTGCCGGTCCTGGTAGGTGACCAACAGGGCGGCAAGCGCGCGGATGCCGAACTCATGGCTGGTGAAGCGGCAGAACCGCCCATCCGACGGCGGATCGGCCAGCCCCTGCCATTTGTTGGCGGGGACGTGCTCGATGTTCCCCGGGTTGCGGTTGCGATAGCCCCGCGTGGCCTTCGGATCGATGCTCACGTGCCGACCGCCGGCACGCGGTTGAGCCACACCCGGACGGTGGTGTCCGCGGCGAGCGCCGCCAGGCTGGCGATGCCGACCTGGAAGTTGCCCGTGGCGGTGGTCGTGATGCGCCGGTTGGTGTTGTCCCAGAAGACGCGCGCCCCGGCGGTGATGGCGAGCGCGGGCTCCTTGGTGATGTCGAACACGCCCTGGGTGGCGGCCTCGATGATGGCGTTCTGCGCGCCGTCGATGGCGGCGACACCGAAGAGCGCGCCGACGAGGACGCCCTGGCCGGAGAGGATGCCGCCCGCATAGGGCACGGCGATGGCCAGGCTGTTGCCCGGCTGGACGTAGTTGCGCATGGGGATGGGAGCTCCAGAAACGCAGAAGGCGCCCGGTGGGGCGCCCTCTGCATAGGTTCACGATGGAAGGGGGAGCCGGGATCAGGTGCCCGGGTTGAACCAGGCGCCGCGCCAATCGATGGCGCCGACGCCGAAGTCGAAGATCACCGAGACCTCGACGCCATCCACGCCCTGGACATTGCCGGTGGTGACCTGCGGTCCCTCGGCGCCGTTCAGATAGCCGTAGACGTAGACGGGGGCCGAGAAGGGATCGGAGAAGAGGTACCAGCGGTTGGCCGGGATCAGCGGCTCGACCAGCGGCTGGACGAAGCCGGCATAGACGTTCGCGTTCGAGGTCTGCGTCGCGGCGACGCTTACCGTCAGCTGCCGCGCCGCGAGCTCCTGGTTCGGCCCGACCAGCAGGCGCATCTGCGCGCCCACCGCGATGGGCAGGCCGTCGAGCGTCCGCTGCCGCATCACGGCGGCACGGCCGAGCGCCAGGTTCGGCAGGTCGAGCAGCGTGCCGGCACCCGCCTTGTTGGCGCGCGCCGCGGCCGTCCCGAAGACCGCGGCATTGCCGGTGATGAGCGTCGGGCCATCGCCGTTGGCACTGTTCACCAGCGCATAGGCCGTCGCGTTCTCGAAATCGGCCACGCGCCGGCCGATCATGGAGGCGAAGTCGGTGAAGGCGCCGAGGTCGTCGTTGACCAGCATCTGCCGCGTCACACGGATGCGGCGCGCGAAGGTCTGCAGGAACACCAGCTCCTGGCTTTCCGACATGGTGCCGGCCTGGATCTCGCCGTTCTCGGACAGCGCCACGAGGTTGGGGAAATCCCCCACGCGCAGGTGGCGGTGCGGCTTGAAGTCCCGAAAATCGCGGCGGAGGAACAGCGTGCGATAGGTCGGCTGCGCCGGGGCATAGGCCGCGAGCAGCATCTTGTTGGCCGCGGCCGAGAGCAGCGCGGGGAAGTCGGAGGTGGTGTGGAAGGCGCGCTCGGCGAGGATGGTCGGGTTGCGGGGGATGTTCCGCTCGCCCCGGGCGCGGAGCAGTTCGCCCATCATGTCGGAGGGGCGCCAGCCCATGAATTCAACGTGGCGGCCGGCGCCGGGACCGCTGCTGGGCGCCTGGTAGCCGGGCATGGAGCGGGCGGCGAGCGCCTCGGCCATGGCGTCGAGCAGGCTGGCCGGGTCGTCCTGGCCGGGGCCGGTCTCCGGGCGCGCCGGCAGGGAGGGCCGCGGCGCGCTCTGGGCGAAGGCGTCCCAGAGACGACCGCGCAACACCTCGGGCGAGATGCGGTCGCGGATGGCGGCCTCGCGCATGGCGTCGAGCATGTCGGGGGTCACCAGGCCGCGGGCGGCGGCCAGCACCGGCTCATAGGCGGCGATGCGCTCGACGGCGGCGCGGTCCGCCTCGGCGCGGATGGCCTCCAGGTCAGGCGTGGGCGGGGCTGCGCGGGTGGGTTCCGGCGGGGCGGTAGTGGTCACGGGGCTCTCCTGGGGCGGGGTGCTGGGCGGCGCGGGCGGCGCCGGCGCGGGATCCGGCGAAGCCGGCGTCGTCTCGGGCATGGGTGGTTCCTCGGGGATGGTCAGGGCAGGTTCGATGGCGGTGGCGGAGGTGCCCTGATCCCCCTCGCCACGGATCACGGCCAAGCCGTCCACCGGCACCGGCACGATCGAGATCTCGTAGGGCTCCCAATCCACCGCGCGGTGGATGGTCTGGCCGGTGGCGGCGTCGGGCCGGGGCTCATAGCGATGAACGCGATAGCCGACGCTGACGGACTGCAGCGTGCCGTCGGCGACGCGCTGCCAGACCGGCTCGACGTCATCGGCGCCGCTGAATTGCAGGGTGGCGTAGCCACGACCGGCCTCGAGGCGGGCGGCGGTGACGCGGCCCAGCACGTCACGCGTCCCGGCACGGCGATGCGTGTCCAGCACAGGCGCGCGACCGGAGCGGAGCGAGTCCATGCGCACCGCCTCTGGCCGCATGTCGAGCTCTTCGAGGATCGGCCCATAGGGCGGCACGAAATTGCGGGCCCGCGCGCCGGTGCTCCATACCACCTCGACGGTGCGGGCTGCGCGATTGACGGTGACGGGCGCCGCCAGGGCGCGGCAGGCTACGATCGATTGCCCAGCGGTGGGCAGTCGATCGGGCGCAGGTTCCTGCTCCGGCGCGGGGAGGTCCCCGCACGGCTCGATCGGCTCGGTCATGAGATGTGCTCCTGGGCGGCGCCGTTACGGCGCGGCGAAGCCCTGCGCGTTGATGTAGACCTGCGCGCCGGTGGTGATGCAGGCGACGTTCATCGCCGTGGCGGCGGTGCCGCGTAGCGGCGTCGGGAAGGTGATCTCGACCGGGGCCGCCATCGCCGCCGGCAGCAGCTGGCGCCAGATCACCGTGGCGCCGTCCTTGATCACCACCTCCGTTGCCACTGTCGCGTGTGCATTGCGGATATCGATCGAGGTCACGTAGTTCCGGATGCCGGCCGCCGCCGCCGCCCGGAGCACCACGTCGGTGGTGTTGATGATCCCACCCGCGGCAGCGGCGTACTGCCAGTCGGCTTCGGGGATCGCGTAGGGCTTGGTCACCAGCGCGCCGATCAGCGTCGCCAGGAGATCCACGCCGCGTGCCGTGGTGACGGCGACCGGGTTGGCCGAGTAGCCGGTGGCGGCCAGCACCGGCAGCGCACCGCTGGTGTTGCGGGCCTGGCCGCCCACCGGCGTGACGGACGGCGCGATGGTGCTTAGGACGTTCACGCCCAGCCCCTGGCCCGCAACCGACTGGCCGCGGCCGGCCGTGATTTCCGTCGTCAGCTCGGCATAGTCCGCGATGGTGACGAACTGGACCTTGATGTCCGTGTTCGAGGCGGGTGCGAGATTGCGCGAGACCGAGGCCCAGCCGGTGTTCAGGTAGGCGCCGGTGAAGGTCGAGCCGACCAGATCGAAGCTGTTCGCGTCGATCACCGTGATGGTGAAGGTCCCATTCGCGCCGGGGACGCCGGAGACATCAGCGACCGTGACCACGTCATTGGTGACAAAGCCATGCGCCGCGCGCGTGATGCGCACCGCGCCACCGCCATTGTTCGCCACCGCCGAGATGCCGCTAATGAACTGCCGGTTCCGCACGCGGATCCGAAAGCGATACAGCGCATTGGGTTCCGGAATCTGCTGGTGCCGGACATAGGAGTTCGAGCGCGCTGCCGTGGTGTCGAGCAGCCGGCCGTGGAAGTAGCATTCGTCGTTGGTCGGCTCGAGCTCCAGCACGGACCAGCCGGCCGGGGCCGTGGTCGGGATGGTGCTGCCGGAGGTGCTGCCGAGGCGCGGCGCGCCCTCGCTCTGGACTTCGTAATTCGCGAGCGTCGCGCTGGCCCCGTCCAGCCGCCAGGCCGCCGCGCTGCGGCCGTCCGGCTGCGCCGTGGTCGGATCGATGCTGACCAGCTCGAGCCAGACCGACTGGCCGACGATGCGCTGGCTCATGTTCACCGCCACCATGACCCGCAGCGGGATGGTGAAGGTGGTGCGGCTGGTGAGCGTCAGCTCATCGTCGAGCATGGTGCCGGTGGAGATGGTGACCGCGCCATCGGCCACGGTGTGGGTGATGCCGCCGCCGGTCGCCGCGATCTCCCACCGCGCCGGGTTGATCTCGGTACCGTTGAAGCTGTCGCGGAACTTCTTCTGCATGCTCTTGATCTTGAGCATGTCGTCGGTCCAGTCGTAGGCGCCTGCGATCATGGCTGTGCTCCTGGGGCAGGCTCGGCACGCGGCGAGGCGGCGCCGGTGGCGGCGATTTCGATGGCGGCGAGTTGCGCGGCGTCCTGGGCGGCGCCGGACTTCGCGACGCGGCGCGGATCGCTGTCGAGCGACAGGCCCGCCTCATCCAGCAGGGCATTGGCCTCGCGGATCATCTCGACCACCTGGCGGAAGTCGTAGCCGAAGGCGCCGACCGCCTCGGGCTGCGGCACGAAGCCGGCGCGGACCTGGGCGATCAGCGCCGTGGTGTCCTTCAGCGGGTCGATCATCTCGTGTGCTGGCGGGACGTGCGACAGGCCGTCCGGCACCTCGGCGCCCCACAGCCCGAGCAGCGCGCCCTGCGCATGGAAGCGATCGGCGATCGGCCGCACCAGCATCGGGATCAGCATGCCGTACTGGACCTGCTCGCAGAGGCGACGGAACTCGATCTTGCCGGCCCGAAGCGAGGAGTAGTTCGCCTGAGTCAGGTCGCCCGCGACCTGGTCATAGGTCAGGCCGGTGCCGACCGCGGAAGCCTCCAGCGCGCGCCGCGCGAAAGCAGCGTGCGATCCGCCGCCGGAGGGATTCACCACCTCCACGGACCCCATACCGCGGCGATAGAGGATCATGCCGGGCTCGAAGCTCTCGACGGTGCGGCCCTGCGCGTCGCGCAGCAGGCCCGACGCCGGGCCAGTCATGGCGTCATCGCCATCCTCGGAGACGACCGCGGCCAGGCAGGCCTCGATCTTGGCCTTCATCAGCAGCGCGGCCTCGTAATCCCCGAGATCGCGGAGGCGGGTCAGCACCGGGGCCAGCCAGGACACGTCGCGGAGTTGGCCGGGCCGGCGCTTGCGATAGATGTGCAGGACATCGCGGGCGGGGACGCGCTGGCTGCCCAGCCAAGTGGCACCGCCGGGCAAGACCCAGGACGCGCCCGGATGCACGCGGTGCAGCCAGTAGCCGACCGGCTCTCCGGCCTCGCCGAGCCCAATGCCCTGCAGGGTGGGGACGCCGTCGATGACGCCCTGACGTGCCGTGTCGAGGTGGTCGCTCTCCAGCACCTGGAGACGGAGCCCGATGGGATTCGCCGGCGTGATGTCGGCCGGCAGCAGCCGGACGAAACATTCGCCGCTTTCCACCACGGCGCGCATCACCAGCGCCTGGATGCCATAGAGGTCGAGCCTGCCCTCGGCGTCGCAGGCGGTGCTGTCAGACCAGCGCCGCCAGGCCTCGGCATGCGGCTTGTCCGGCCAGCGGGTGGTGATCCCCGCGCCGACGGCATTGCCAGTCCAGAGATCGACGATGCGGGCGGCGTAGGGGTCATTGCGGACTGCGTCACGGGCGCGGCGCGCCACGGTGGGTGCGGCTGCACCGACCTCGGCGGTCGCGCTGCCGCCGGACGCCGCCCAGGAGGAGGCGCGGCTATCTTGGGCTGCGGCATAGCCGCGGAACGCCTGCCAGGCATCGCGGAGACGCCCCATCACCTGGTTCCCTCGCGCGAGAAGCTGGCGAAGGTCGCGCTGGGCCGGCGTGCGGCGGCGTTCTCCGCGGCGTGCAGCACCGACAGCGCGCGGCCTAACTCATCCAGCGAGCGGTACTCCACTGTCCGGCCGTCGAAGGTTACGCGGGTCGTGCCGCCGGTGAAGGCGGCGGCCAGCACAGCCGCGCGGGTGCCAGCAGGTTGTGCCAGCGCCCAGGCGAGGACGGTCGGGTCCATGGTCGTCCTCCCTTCAGCGAAGCCAGCCCCTGCGCGGCGCGAGCCAGCCCCGCGGGCGCTGGCTGTCGGATGCGGCTGGCGCAGGTGGTGGCGACCGAGGAGCGACATTCCCAACGGCGGGAAGTTCGCTGGGCCGCAGCGGCGCATCTGCCGCCTCATCCCGCAGCCGCGCCCAGAATTGCTCGCCATAACGATCGGCGCCGAGCAGCCAGAGCGCGGCGCGCGCCAGCACGGCGCAGTCCAGCGCCTCGTTCCTCTCCCGCAGCTTTGCCCATTCCTGCCGGGCAAAACCGCGGCGGTCCTTCGTGGTGCGCAGCTGCTCCGCGACCAGCTGCTTCACCCACTCCACCTCGTTCGCGCGCGGCAGATGCACCCAGCCAGGCGGCCATTCCTCCGCGTCGCCGCGGCCGAGCCAGAGCCGGCGATAAAGATCGGCCTTCCAAGTGGAGACCGACACGGTCCATAGCTTGAGGCCGCGGCGGAGCTTCTGGCCATTGACCAGCGCGTCCACCGGCGTCGGGCCCTGCACGGGTTGCGCCCGGTTCCAGCCGTCGATGCCCTTGGTCGGCGCGATCCGCGGATCCCTCATGCGGCGCAGATGGCCATAGACGGCGGCGGTGTCGCGGCCGCCGGTGTCGACGCAGAGACGGGCAATGCGCATGGCGCCACCGCCGTGCCGCGGCCAGTCGCGCGCCAGCACCCCGGCGAGTTCATCCCAGGGCTCGCGATCTCGCGGGCTGCCCTGGATCACCACATGATCGACCAGCCAGGAGGAGAAGCCCTCCGCCCAGCCCCAGACGTCGCACTCGAGGCGATCGTCCTGCACATCCACGCCGGCCGTGAGCACCAGCGCACCGGTGGGCACGACGCCCATCGGAAAATCCTCGCGGCGTTCGACGAGCCGCTCCCAATCCGGCGCCTCGCCCTGCTCCTGCCAGGTCTCGCCGAGGACCGTGTTCCGAAAAGTCTTGATGTCCTCGGGCTTGCCCTGGGCGGCCTCCCAATCCCGGGCGATCTGTTCCCAGGACAGCCAGCCCACCGGCGAGTAGAGCGCCGAGATGTGGAAGCCGATGGTGTGCGGATCCTGGCCCTCGGCCGTCGCGCGCCACTCGCCGCCGCCCAGCATGGCGGTCTTGTCGTGCTCCTGCATGGGGTGGTCGCAGGCGGTGCAGTGGTACCGCGCCGTCTCCGGCGCACCCTTCTCCCAGATCAGCCGCTCGAAGCGCAGCCACTGCATCTCACCGCAGGCCGTGCACGGCACGAAGAACCGGCGCTGGTCGGAGGCCAAATACTCCCGCTCGATCCGGCTGCGGCCGGCGATGGTGGGCGTCGAGACCAGGAAGGCCTTGCGCCGCCAGCCGAAGGTGCGGGCGCGGGCCTCGGCGAGCGCAATCGGATCACCTTCGCCGGCGACATCGCCGGGATAGGCGTCCACTTCGTCGAGAAACAAGAACCGCGCCGTCATCGAGCGCAGGCCGACCGCGCTGTTCGCGCCGGTCAGCACCAGGATGCCGCCCGGGAATTCCTTGGACAGCATGGTGTTGCCGCTGTCGCGTGCGCGGGCCGGCGCCACCCGCTCCCGCAGCGCCGGTGTCTCCTCCAGCAGCGGGTCGATGCGCTGGCGGGAGAAGCGCTTGGCCAGTTCCACGGTCGGCTGCACCGCCAGCGCGGGGGCCGGCACGTGGTGCATGATGTAGCCGAGCCAGTTGTTTCCGCTTTCCGTGGCCCCGACCTGCGCGCCCTTCATGAACACGACGCGCCGTGCCGGATGCACCGCCGACAGCGCGTCCATCACGTCCTTGAGGTAGGGCGTGCGGCTGGTGCGCCAGGGGCCAGGCTCCGCCGAGGCGCGGCTGCCGAGCATGCGATGGCGCTCGGCCCATTCCGAGACGGTGAGCTGCGGCGGCGGGCGGAGCATGGCGCCGACGCGCCGGCGCACATGCTCACGGCTGCGAAGACCGGTCCCCTCCGAGGCCTGCTGGATCGAAGCGATCGGCCGCCTCCGTCAGCAGGTCGTTGATGTGGCTCTGCAGGATAGTCTGCAGCAGATGCGGATCGACGCTGATCTCGGCCGCGATCAGGCCAGACACGCGAGCGGGCCAGTTCAGCAGCGCGTCGCGCATGGTGCTGCCGATCTCGTCGAGCGCGGCATTGGCCTCGGTGACATCGACCAGGCGGCGCTTGGTCTCGTCCAGCGAAAGGCGCTGCGCCTCCACCTTCAGGGCGAGCTGCGCGACCTTCAGCCGGGCGAAGGGCGTGCCCTCGGCGCCGGCGCCATTCGCCAGGGGCGAGCGGACAGGATCGGCAGTCTCGGTCAGGCGGCGGCGGGTCTTGTCGATATCCCATTGGCCGTCCGGCTCGCGGGCGATGCGGCCTGCGCGCTCGGCCTTGTGGATGGCGGTGTCGCTGACACCGAGGCGGCGCGCGGCCTCGCGCGTGGAGGCGGTCAGTTCCGGCATGGCGGCGACCTCCCGCCGCGCGTGATGGCGATGCCGGCCTTGTCAGAGGGGACGAAGGGCGCGCTGGCGGGCGGCTTCAAAGGCGGTGATGGCAGCGGGCCAATCCAGCGCGGCGCCGTCGCCGAGCATCTGCACCGGCGTGAGCGCCACGCGGCGGCGCGACCAGTGGTTTCCGTCCAGCGTGGCGAGCCATCCCGCCAGCCCCTGCGCGGCAAGTGCCGCGGCGGCGGCTTCGACCTCGGCCTCGCTCGGCGGTGCGGCGCGGCCCATGGTCACGTGCCGCCCGTCCTGCGCCAGGATGATCCAGCGTCGCTCGGAGGGCATCAGCCCTCCTCCTTCTCGGTCTGCCAGGTGGCGTACTCCACCGTGGCGAAGATCCCGCGCCCGTCGCTGGCGGTGCAGACCTGGATTGTCGCGCGGCCCACGCTGTCCGTGCTGCGCGGCGCGGTGGCGAGGAGCTGCTGCCAGGCGGCTCGGCCCTGCGGGCCTTCGGCGGTCAGGTGCGAGAGGATGGTGGTGCTCATGGTCGTCTCCGTCTCGGCGGGGCGGGATGCCCTGCGCGTGACGGACGATTCGCGCTGTGTCGGAGTGCAGCCAACTCGATAAGGCGCCGGGAATCTGATTGATTCCCGGCGCTCCTGATGATGGTCGATGCAGTGGCTGGGAGGTGTCACTCCGCCAGGGCGTAGATGGTGAAGGAGCCCTTCGCCCCAGTCTTGTTGGGGCCGACCATCCGCTCCCGCGACTTCACCTCCACTGCGTGGCCCTTCTTCTTCAGTCCGGCGAAGAAGCCGCGGACCGTGTGCTGCGCCCAGCCCGTCGCCTCGGCGATCTGCGCGACCGTGGCGCCCTCGGGCCGGCGCAGCATGGCCAGTACCTGCTCCTGCTTGGTGCCCTCGCGCGGCTTGCGCGGCGCGTTGGCGTCCCGCGGGCCGCGGGCGGGCGTGCCAGCGAGGAGGGCGCGCAGGGCCTCCATCGGCGCGTCGAGGGCGCCGATCATGTCGCCCTCACGGTTCGCCTCGTCATCCCAGGCGGCCAGCACCGCCGCGGCGGCATTGCGCAGGCTGGCGCGGGGCGTGCCGGCGCGTGCCGCGAGGGCCAGGTCGAGCATGGCGATTTCCTCCGCCAGGGGCGCGGTCTGGGCGGCTTCGGGCGGCGGGGCGTCGTCACCCTGCGGCGCCGAGCCCTCCGCGCCCGTCGGCGCCGTGTCGGGCACGCTGCCCTCGATGCCGGAGCAGTCGGGCTCGCCGGCCCCCGCGTCGCCCTCGTTCGGGTCAATACCGATGGCGCGCAGCCCCTCGTCGGTGATGCGCGCCACGATCCAGGTGCCGTCCTCATCCTGGCGCCAGCCCAGCCCGACATGCTCCCGCGGCGCGTTGATCTCGGTGAGCAGGTTGTTCTTGATCAGGCTGCGGAACACCGCGTTGCGGGCCGCGGCCGGCAGGGTCTTCGGCGCGCGGGCGAGGCCCATCTCGTGCTGCGCGGCGGCGCTGAGAATCACGCGCTGGCTGTCGGAAAGCTTGGTCATCGTGGTGGTCTCCGGTTCCGGGTGCCGGTCATCGGCCCCTACTGCCGGGAGCCCCGCCGGCGTCGCCGGTCGGGGCGGTGCGGGAGTGACCCGCGTCAGAGGGCGTATTCGCCGCGGCAGAAATGCTGGTCCGCGATGTCCTTCAGCTTCGCGGTGGCATCCGAAAGCCAGGCCGCTTCGCCCCAGAGCACCGTTTCGGGGTCCGCGCCGAAATGGTCCGCGCTGGCCTGGGTGAGTTCCGCGAGGAGGGCGTCGAACTCGGCCTTCTTCGCGAGGAAGGCGGCCAGGCTGCGTTCCTGGTTGCGGGCGGCGCGGGCTTCGCGGTCGGTCATGGTTGTCTCCGTCGTGGTGCAGGGCGGGGTGCTCTGCGTGTGACGGACCATTCGCGCTGTGCCGCGCACGAGCCAAGCAAGATGCAGCGGCGCGGAATTGCTATGTTTCGGCGGTCTGGATCACATCATGATCGACGATGCCGCGCGCCGCGGCGACATCGGCAAAGATGCGATCATCGCCTTCCAGCACGGCCGCTTCGCCGGTCGTCTCCTGCCAGCGACGGACGATCACATCGGCGTAGGCGGGATCGATCTCCAGCAGCACGGCGCGCCGCCCTGTGCGCTCCGCCGCAATCATGGTCGTGCCCGACCCGCCGAAGCAGTCCAGCACCGTGTCGCGCGGCTTGCTGCTGTTGCGGATGGCGCGCTCCACCAACGCCACCGGCTTCATGGTGGGATGCAGGTCATTCCGCGCCGGCTTGTCGAAGTGCCAGACATTCCCCTGGTCGCGCGCGCCGCACCAGTAGTGCTGCGCGCCGGCCTTCCAGCCGTAGAGCATCGCCTCGAACTGCTGGTGGTAGTCGGCGCGGCCGAGCGCGAAGGTGTTCTTCGCCCAAATGATGGTGCTGGACCATTTGCCGCCCGCCTCCTGCCAGACGCGATGCAGCGTCGGCCATTCGGAGGAGGACATGCAGACGTAGCAGGCGCCCTTTGTGACCGAGAGCAGGTTGGCCAGCGCGGGGCGGAGGAACTCCGGGAAGCCGCCGCCGAGCGCGTCGTTGGCGATGGTCATCTTGGCCGCGGTGCCGCCCTCGTAAGCCACGTTGTAGGGCGGATCGACGAAACCCATGTCGGCGAGGTGGCCAGCGCCGAGCGCGCGCTGCACGTCCTCGATCCTGGTGGCGTCGCCGCACAGCAGACGATGCTCGCCGCAGCGCCAGAGGTCGCCGGTCCGGGTGACCGGCACCACGGGCGGCGGCGGCGCCTCGTCCGCATCATCGCCGAGGCCGGCATTGGCTGCGGCCAGCAGCCGGTCTAGTTCCATGCCAGAGAAGCCAAGCACGTCCAGGTCGACCACCGCCTCGTCGCGGATGCGCGCGATCTCGGCGGCCAGCAGCGCCTCGTCCCAGCCGGAATTCAGGGCGATCTGGTTGTCGGCCAGGCGGAGGGCACGCGCCTGCGCGGGGGAGAGATGGCCGAGCCGGAGCACCGGCACGGATGCGAGCCCGAGCTGCTTCGCGGCCATGACGCGACCGTGGCCGGCGATGAGCACGCCCTCGACGTCGACCAGCACCGGGTTCACGAAGCCGAACTCGGCGATGGAGGCGGCGATCTGCGCGACCTGTGCCGGCGAATGCGTGCGCGCGTTCTCGGCATAGGGGACGAGGGACGCGACCGGGAGAGCGGAAACGATGAGATCAGGCAGCATTCGCGGTGACCTCCTGCCTCGCCGCGGCGACCGCGTCGTAATCGCGCCCGTCATCGGCCAGCGTCACCGGCATGTCCGGATGCAGCATCCGCCACCGCGCCACGGCCAGGTCGACATAGGCCGGCGCAAGCTCGATCGCCCGCACGCGGCGACTGGTGCGCTGGCCGGCGATGATGGTGGTGCCGGCGCCAGCGAAGGGCTCGAACACCACGTCGCCCTCATCGGCATAGGCCCGCATCAGGAAGTCCGGCAGGGCGACGGGGAACACCGCGGGATGCTCCGTCTCGATGCCGCGAGCCTTGTGCCGCGTGATGCGCAGCACGTTGTCCGGGATCCTGGTCTCCTGCACGCCCTGGCCGGCATGCTGCCATTCGCCGACGGTGCCGTCCTTGGCGCGGAGGCCACCCTTCTCCGAGTTGACGTGCCCCGCCCAGCGGCAGGGGATGATCTTGTTCGGGCGGCGGGCCTCGCGATTGAAGTGGAACAGGAGCTCGAAGGCGGGCGACAGCCGCCCGTTCCAGTCGCCGGGCAGGCCAGGCCCCTGGTCCCAGGTGTAGAGACCGAACCGGCGCCAGCCGCGGGCGCGCATCCAGTCCAGCCAGCCGGCCCAATAGGGCTGCCATTCATTGTCGCGATGGATGAGCCCGAGGTTCACCAGCACCTGGCCGTCCGGCCGCATGGCCGCTTCGAGATGCTGGAACACGCCCTGCATCAGGGCATCCCAATCCGTGACGCCGCCGGTGGTGTAGTCCCGCTGGTTGCCGTAGGGCGGGGAGGTGAAGAGCAGCGCGGCGCGGTCCTCGCCCATGACGCGCGCCACTGAGGCGGCGTCGGTGCTGTCGCCGCAGAGCAAGCGATGATCGCCCAGCAGCCAGAGATCGCCCGGTCGGGTGACGGCCTGGCGCGGCGGCTCCGGATCTGCATCGGCGGGGTCGTCCGCCGGCTCCTCCGCATCCGCCGCGCCTGCCGCACCGCCCCCCTCGGCGGGATCCGCGGACAGAGCCTCGGGCGCGTCGCCGTCGGACACGGCATCTCCAGCCGCCGCGAGGATGTCCGCGAGCTCATCCGCCGAAAAGCCGAGCGCCCCGAGGTCGATGTCCGGCACCGCCTGCACTGCGGCGAGCGCATCACGCAGCATCGCCTGGTCCCAGGTCGCGTTCTCCGCGATGCGATTATCGGCGAGCCGCAGCGCCTCCTTCTGCGCCGCAGACAGGTGCCGCAGCACGATCACCGGCACCTTGGCCATGCCGATCGCCGTCGCGGCCTCGAGGCGACCATGGCCGGCGATCAGCACGCCTTCCTCGTCCACCAGCAGCGGATTGGTGAACCCGAAGGCCAGCATGCTGGCCTTGATCTGCTCCAGCTGCTCGGGGCTGTGCACACGCGCGTTGCCAGCATGCGGGCGCAGCTCCGCCACCGGACGCAGCAGGATCTTCGCCGCCATCCAGGGGAGCGTCATGATGCCATCCGGTTTGCAGGTGGTTTGCAGGGCCGCGGCGCGGCGTCGGTTTGCAGCTAACGATTTGAAGCCGTGGCGGAAGGCTGCAAACCGCAACCCATATTTTCGGCCTGGCGCTAGCGATGTTGCGCGCTTCCGCCCCCCGCATACAGCGGGGCCAGGAAGGACCCTGCGGCTCCAAAGCCACTGTGGCTGATCAGCGGGCGAGTGGCTCAGGAGCCACCGGCAGCAGCCGCAATTCAACGACTGTCGAGAGATTACCCGATGTGAGTTTCAGGCATCAACGCGACATTCTTTCGCTGCTGTACGTTTGTTTTCGCTGTCGATGCTCAGAATGGCTTCAACGCCTTGGGCTTCATGGACCACGGGCACTGCCACAGCAAACCTGGCGCTGACGCGGAGACGGTGGTGATCCATGCCGTCCACCAGAGCAGCGACATGTGGGCTCGATCCCACATAGAGGCATGGCTCCAATTACCTCGGAGGACGACGCCGATGCATCCCGTGTCAGTAAAGGCAGCACGCTCATGCAGCTTTGTGCGCATCGACTTGTCGCTGGTGATCAGCGCCGCCCGAGCGTGTGACCCGTCGGCAACTTTTTGGATCAGCGGGACGTCCAGCGTGCCCTTGCCCACAAGGTCCAGTGCATGCAGCACTTCGAGAGGGTCTGCTGAACCGGCTGTTTCAGCCTCGGCGATGAGCTTGACCGCATGCGCGACGACACGCGGCGTATTCTCGTCGAAGACTAGCCTCACGCGGCGAGAGGCAGCGCCGCGTCGACGCCGAGTGTGAAACGGACAGCCTCCTCGACTCCGGAGGCATCGGTCTCGTAGAACGCAGCGACCTTGGCTGCATTACCCTTCTCAGCACGCCAGGCGTCGAACAGAGCCTCTGCCGGCGCCCCACTGGTATCCTCGATTGGTCGTCCGAAAGCGCGACGTGGATCCACAACAATGCGCCGGAAGCGGGCATCAGGCACCCAGCGGCGGGGAGCGTCACCATCGTACTCAACGCTCGCGATGAAGCTGTTGGCGAGCACGTCATAGATCGCGAAGTTGTCACCAACGAGGTCATAGAGCGCTAGGTCGCCGGTCTCCTGCTGTGCTTCGGCAAATATCCTGCGGCCATCGGTGTGAATGCGCCGCACAGCGAAGGGATGCTCGGTGTTCAGGACGCGCCGGGCGGTCTCGGCGGCCGTTCGGATGGCCTTCCAGCTGGGCGAGCGGCCCTGGCGTTCAGCCGCCTGGACGATTCGACCCAGGAAAGCGACCTCGAGAAGATCAAGAAAGCCGAGGGCAAGCTCACCATCACGCAGCGCATGCTGCCTGCGCAGCACGGGGGCGGCCTGCGCCTTGCCCTTGCGCTGCGCATATCCCTGAAGCCAGCCGCGGATCTGCCGTGGCGGCACGCGCGTGAGGCGAGCTGCGTCAGGAACGCTGTAAATGCCGAGTGATGCTGAAATGGCGTTCAAGAGCTCCTCCTCCCCTCGGACCCTAGCATAGGGCCTGTCGAACTGGAATCGGCGGTGTCAGGTCTTTCCGCCCTGCCGCCCGCCCCCGCCTGACCAGTCCATAGTGGGCCGCAAGCACGCTGAGCGCCGCCACCAGCATCCCCTGCGCCTGGGTCGCCGGCACCGTCCTGCCGCCCCAGCCCTGCCGCATCGCCCATTCCCGGACCGAGCATTCGAGGCCGACAACGTGCCAAACGCAGCTCCCGGCGGCGCTGTCCGAGCCGCCGAGCACATCCATGGCGGATGCCACCCTGTCCCTTGCCGCGATCTGCTGTTCCGTGATGCAGTCGCCTCCGCCGCCTACAATCCGGATCATCGGCATAGCGCGCAGGCCGTCCAGCATGGCGGCGCGGAACTGCCGACGGAACATCCCGCCCGCCTCGAGCATCTCGGCGGTGATGGTGCCGTTGGCCTGCATGGCGCCCAGCGTGTCCACGGCGCGGCGATGCTGCACGGGGCTGCCCGTCTCGGGATCCGCGTCTCGGATCGGCTCGCCGAAGCCACCGTGCTGCAGCCGCCACTTCGACGGGCCCATCGATTCCTTCTGCTTCGAGGTCTTTGCCTTCCGCTTACCGGCCATGAGTCTTCTCCTGCTGCCGGGGGCCCCAACGGCGCACGGCTTCGTTCTGGATTGCCTGGCGCAGCCAGGGATCGGTGATGTCCTCGAGGTGCAGCGAGACGACGCCCTGCTGCAGCCAGACGCGGCGGCGCAGCATTTCCATCTCAGGCACGGTGGTTGCGCTGCGGCTTCCGCGGTCGAGGGACGAGCGGGGCGGCAACGGTGCGCCAGGCATGCTCATGCCTGCCTCCCCCGACCGAGCTTTTGAAGAGTGGTGAAGAGTCGAGGGGGCAGGAGGGGGCTAACTATCTGATCAATATAACTGTTCAATTCTTCAAACTCTTCAAAGGGTCTCTCTCCCCCGCACCCCCGCCCGGGCGTCTGCATACGCCCGCGTGAAAAGTTGAATTGTTGAAGAGTCCCGTTTTCTGCGGGTTTGCGCGCGTCATGCAGCATCACTCTTCAAGCCCTCCTGCGGTTCGGTGGCGATGATCCAGCTGGTGCCCGGGCCCGACGCGTTCTGCGTGACCTCGATCGCGATCTGCTTGCTGTCGAGCAGCGTGGCGATGGCGTCCTCCCGCTCGGCCTTCGAGAGGAACTGCGTCTTCCGGACGAAGGCGCTGCGGCTGATCCGGCCGGCCTTGCGGATCACCTCCAGGACCTTCTTGATGCGGGAATGCGCCGGCGTGTCGGCGACGAGACGCTCTGCTTCGCGCAGCAACGTGCCGATGCAGTGCTCGACCAGCGCCGAGGCCCAGGTGACGTCGCGGGCCTCGGTGATGGGCCGGGCGGGATCACGACTGACCGCGGCGATCATCGCCAGCTTCGCCGCGTTCTCCGCGTATCGGCCGAATAGGGCAGTGGCGTAGGTGCCACGGTGCGACCGCAGGAGGTCGGTGGCTTCGCGGCGGACGCGAGCCATGGCCGCCTCGGCATCCGCGGTCAGCGGCACGGTGTAGGCATGGATCGGCGCCGAGGATTCCATGGCATCGGCGATGTTCCCGCCATGGCTGTGGCCGGGCACGCCGCGGGCGATCCCCTGCAAGGCGGTCACCAGGTCGGCCGGCGGATCCATCGGCGCCGGGGTCTCATTGCGCTCCGGGTAGTCGTCGTCCGTCAGGAAGACCAGGAAGCGCGCGATGGAGCCGTCCGCCAACGCGCCACCTTCCAGCGCCATCCACAGCGGGCCCGGAACGGTGACACCCCAGATGCAGGCGCAGGGCTGCTCGATTGTGACGCGCGGCCGCGCCTTCTGGTCGGCGTATTCGGCGCCGATGTAGGGCTCGGCGGCTGAGGTGTAGAGCTTCGTCAGCTCCGACCAGATGGCCGCTTTATGGGCTGGGGCGCGCGCATTCAGGACCAGCTTCAGGAACTGGCCGAATTCATCGACCTGGAACAGGCGGGCGGGATGGCGCTGCAAGGAGGTGAGCAGGCCGGCCGAGGAGGCCAGATCCTCGCCGCCGAGGTATCGGTCGAGGCCAGCGGCATAAATGGCGCGTTTTGCGCAGCGCCGCGCATGGTCCTTGCCGCCGCCACTGTCGGCGATGCCGATCGCATAGAGGTTGCTGCGCAGGTCGGTCGGCGTGCGATACCGGCGGCCGGCAATGGCGCCGACCAGACAGATAGCGGCACCCAGCGAGAGGAAAGGCTGCGGGCTGACGGCGCTGGCCGTGGCGTAGTCCAGGAACAGCTTCAGCGTGCCATCCACCTGCAGCAGCTCGGGCGGGACGCGATACGGCTTCGGCGGCGGTGCGATCGGCAGCGGCGCGACCGCGACCTTCGCCAGTAGCCCCGCCGCGGGATGCGGCTGTGCAGCCTGCTCGGCAGCCGTGCCGTTCAGCGTCAGAGCGGGATCCGGCACCCAGCCGCGCTGTTCGGCCAGCCAGTAGATTTTCCCCGCGCCGACGCTGTGCGGCCGCAGCGAGGCCCAGCGCCGCTCCGGTGTATCTGACCGACCCGACTGGCCCGATTTCCCGGACCGCCGCGACCAGTCGAGCCAGAGATCCCGACCCTCCTCGCCAATCGCGGCCTTGATCGCCGCGCCGACCGTGATCCACTCGTTGCCCGGCAGGTCGTCGTTCGGCAGCCAAGCCAGCGCCGCGGCGATCGCGTCCCGCGTGCCCTTCGGGTCGCTGGGGCCACGCCAGGTGCTGGTGGGCGCGTCCGCGAGGATCGAGTTGACCCGAACCTCGTCGGGGACGAGCTGCCAGGCAGCGTCCAGGAAGGCCGTGCAGCCGGCCTCGTCCACGACCGGCAGCCGGGACAGCGGCAGTTCCGCCAGGCTGTCCTCCGGCCACTCATAGGGGCGGCCGGTTTCAGGGTGCACCGCATAGGCGACGAATTGCTGACCGTGCGCCAACAGCTCGAGGGGATGGCGCTTCCGGCCTGCGAAGAGCGTGGCGGCGCGATAGACCAGCAGCCGCTTCGGGGCACGGCCGATGCGGAGGCAGGGCGTGTCGCCCAGCATGGAGGTGGCGAGTTCGGCGATCTGGATGGCCAGAGCTCCATCCAGGATATCGATGTCGATGCCCACCACCGCGCCGGTGGCGATGCCGACGCCGCATCCGGGCCAACGGCGCCAGATGTCCACCTCGAAGGATTTCGTCGGCCGGTCGCAGTGACGCGCCCAATCGGGATAGGGCGACCATTCCCCGCCCGTGAAGCGTCCCGGCACCTTGGTGCCCGGCATGATGGGGATGATGGGATAGCCATTGTCGACCAGGCGCTCGCCGTAGTCCGCCATGAAGGAGGGAGCATCCGTCATTCGCCACCTCCTTCCTGCGCGGCAATGGCCGCGTCGCAGGCGCGCTCCAGGCGCAGGATTTCGGGATAGAGGGCGGCCATCTGGCGTGCGGCGCGTTCGAGCGCCTGGCGCGCCCGCTCCAGCTCGGCGTGGATTCCGCGCGCGGGGCCACGAATGTCCGATGCGAGGTCGCCAAGGTGGTGCGCAGCCCTGGCCCAGGGCGGTTGCTTCGCGCGTGGACGATACGGCTTGCGCGGCGCCGGAGCGCTCTTGGTCGCGAGCCCGGCCCGGACCTTGTCGATGTCCCAGGCGCCATTCGGCTCACGCGCGATCCGTCCGGCGCGTTCCGCCTTCTGGATCGCGGTGTGCGAGATGCCGAGCCGGCGCGCGACCTCCCGGGCCGAGGTGACGCCGCTCATGGGCGGCCACCCGCAGCGAGCGGCGGCGCCGAATGGCGACCCTGATCCAGCAGGCGCGCGAGCTCGTCCTGGTAGGCGGTGATGATCACCTCCAGCAGCGTCAGCCATTCCGCCTCGGTCAGCACTGCAAGGTCGGTCTTGCCGATGCTCTCCAGGTATTCGCCCGCCATGGGGCTGGCCGCCGCGATCGCGGCGATCTCGTGCTCGTCAGGATCAACCACGCCCCACCTCCGGCAGAGCGCATTCATGCAGCGGATGGAACAGGCGGGCAGCGGCTCGCTGGTCCGCACGCGCGGGTCGAACCAACCGAAGCCGCGGGCGGTGCGGAGACGACATGCTGCGCATCTCACACGAACCTCGCGGCGGCGATTTCGGTGTACTGGCCGGCCGGCCGCACCTGGATCGCGATCGGGCGACGCAGCTGGTCCAGCTGCTCCAGCGCGGCATCGACGGTCGCGGGGGGCGGCAGATTACCGGCACGCCGCCGCCACCAGCCCACCGCCTTGTCGCGCGGAAAGCCGGTATGCTCGAAGCAGACCCATTCGCTGTGCCGCGCGAGGCCGCATTCATAGGTGACGCGCAGCGAGGCGGGCTTCCCGGGCTTGTCGTGGCGCGCGTAGGTGATGCCGGTCACGTCGCACCAGGCCGCCTGGATCTGCGTCGAGAGCAGCGCGTTCGACGCCGCCTGCGGTGCGACCTTCACCACGGGCGGCGGGAACTCGTGATCACACTCGATGCAGTGCCGCGCGCTGGCGTGGTTGATGGTCTGGCACTCGGGGCACACCTTGATTGGCGCCTCGCCATCGCCGGCAGGTTCCTTCTTCCGGCCGTCCACCGTGTCGATCGGGCCGTGCCGCGCCGTGTTGCCGGCGAAGTCCAGCACGAGGCAGTCGTCCTTACCCTCGGCGAGGCGTGTGCCGCGGCCGACCATCTGGACGTAGAGGCCCACGCTCTTCGTGGGGCGCAGCAGCGCGATGAGATCGGTGCCGGGCGCGTCAAAGCCAGTGGTCAGGACATTGGCGTTCGTGACGCAGCGCAGCCGGCCGGCCTTGAACGCCGCCAGGATTCCGTCCCGCTCCGGCCCCGGCGTGTCGCCGGTCACTGTCTCGGCGGAAATGCCATGCTCGCGGACGGCGTCGCGGACATGGCGCGCGTGCGCCACGCCGGAGCAGAACACCAACCACGAGCCCCGGCCCTGGCCGTGCTGGACGATCTCCGCCACAGCGGCGCGCGTGACCTCGTCGCGATCAACCGCCGCCTCGAGGTCTTTGGCGATGAATTCGCCACCACGGGTGCCGACGCCGCCGACGTCGAGCTGCGTCGAGGTCTGCTTGGGGACGACGGGGCAGAGATAGCCCTGCTGGATCATCTCCAGCACCGGCACGTCGAAGGCGATGTCGGTGAAGAGCCGGTCCTTCCCCTCGTGGAGCATGCCGCTGTCGAGCCGATAGGGGGTGGCTGTGAAGCCGACCACCTTCAGCAGCCCGGCATTGATCTCGTTCAGCTGCGCCAGGAAGGAGCGGTACATGCCGCTGTCGCCACGCCCAAGCAGGTGCGCCTCATCGATCAGCACGAGGTCGCAACGCTGCACCTGCCGCGCATGGCGGTGGATGGACTGGATGCCGGCGAACAGGATCTGCGCGTGGATGTCGCGGCGAGACAGCCCGGCCGAGTAGATGCCGGCTGGCGCCTCTGGCCAGGCCCGCAGCATGGCCATGAAGTTCTGCTGGATCAGCTCCTTCACGTGGGTGAGGATCAGCACCCGCGTGTCGCCATAGGCGGCGATCGCCTCGCGCGTGAAGCCCGCGATGCAGAGGCTCTTGCCCGTGCCGGTCGGCATCACGACCAGCGGGTTGCCGCTGCTGGCCGAGAAGTAGTCGTACAGCGCCTCGATGGCGGCGCGCTGGTACGGGCGGAGGGAGAGGGTCATGCTGCCACCCCCATCGCCACAGCGTCGACCTTGCTGAGCCAGCGCCCGCCCGTCTCGCAGCCGGTGCAGATCAGCTCAGCGATGTGCGGCCCCTTGCCCGGCCTGACCCGATAGATCGTGGCGTGACAGATCCGGCACGGCAGGTGCGAGACGATGTCCGGCGGCGTCGCGGCCGCCACGCCGTCACGCCATACGGTGCCATCCGGCAGCCGATAGCTGACCCAATCCTCCCCGGCGTCGATCTGCTCCGCGGCCACGAAATCCGGCAGATAGAGATGCGCCGCGCAGCCTGCCTCCTGGTCGCGCCGGCCGAGAGGGGCGTGGTGGCGCGCGCAATGCCAGTCGCCACCCTGCGCGGGCGAGGCGTGCAGGCAGGACCGGCAATGCCGCTCCGGCGCCGCGCCGGCATGACAGACGGTGTGGTGGTCGCAGAAGCGGCACTGCCACCAGGCGGGATCCTGGCTGATGCGGGCCGGGGGCCGGGCCGCGCCAATGATCCGCTCGGCCTTGGCCAGGATGCGCAGGCCCGCCTCGGCATCGTGGCGGATGCGCTCCTGGTAGAGCTCGTCCGTGTCCTTGCAGACCGCCAGGTAGAAGGCCCGGTCGAGGCCGGCGAGATGCATGTAGGCCTGCATCTGCGCCCAGTGCAGCGGCTTGGAGGCGGCGACGCCCTCGGCCTTCAGCTTGGCGAAGGACTTGGTGCTGTGGGTCTTGAACTCGCAGACGTGCCAGGTCGCCGGCGCCTCGGGCAGGCCGATCGCCACTGCGTCCATGCTGCCGCCGAAGTGGCCGGAGGCATCGCGCAAGTTCCACTGGCGTCCCGATGCGGGATCCAGGTCCAGGACCGTCACGCCGATGCGGCGCAGGTCGGCGACGAAGCGGGCCTCGGCCAGATTGCCGGTGTCGAACAGCCGCAGCAGCCGGCCGGTGTGGCGCGCACGCGTGGCCCAGCGGAAGGAATACCAGATGGCCCGCTCGCATTCGGTGCCGATCAGCGAGGCGCCGAGATGTGCGCGATAGCCGTTGTCCGCTGCCGCCTCATAGGCTGCGTAGATGGCGGTGACGGTGGGACATGCGGGCGGAGGAAGGGCAGCCATGGCCTGATCCTGGTTCGAGGGAGGGAGGCCGGCAGGCAGGCGGCCTGCCGGCAGATGATCAGGCATTGCGGCGCCAGGGCGGGGTCGCTGCCGCGCCGGTGCGCGCAGCGGGCGGAGGTGCCGCGGCGGCCGGGCGGGGCCCCGGGGTGGCAGGGCGCGGGGCGGTGGCGGTGGCCGCGCCGGCATTGGCCGCCGAGTACCCGGCCACCTTGTTCCGCGCCTCGCGGTAGACGCCGTACTTGTCGTTGCCGGCCGGCTCGACCTTCAGCGTCACGATCAGCGCCTTGAAGTGCAGCTGCTCGCTGTCGCTGACATGCACCTGGCCGACCGCGTGGCAGATGGCAGACAGAGTGCGCTGCGCGATCTCCACCGTCTGTTCGTTGCGGTTCACCAGGTTCAGCTGGTCGAAGATCTTCCGGCGCGCCGAGGGGCCTTCCAGCACCTCGAATACCAGCTTGAGCAGCTGCCCATCGCCGGCCTTCGTCGGCAGCATCTCGCTCTCGATAAGATGCGCGAGGTACTTGCCGGGCGGCAGCACCTCGAGCGGGACGGCGGGGGCGACTTCCGTCGCGTCAAAGGTTCCGTTGAGGGATGCCATGGGTCAGCTCCGGGCTTCGGTGGTGGAGGCGGGGGCGGCGCTGGGCGGCGTCGCGTAGAAGGGGATGCCGGCAGCGAGCTCGGGCCAGGACAGCGGCAGCGTCTCGGCCAGGCCGAAGCGGTTCTTCGCGAGGAAGGCCGGGCGCTCGGCGGTGTGCAGCAGGCGATCGCCGCCGCTGACGCCGCGGACCACCTTCTTGTTGAAGCCCACGTCCGACTTCAGCGTGCTGACCCGGTAGTTCGCGAAGAGCACAGCATCGACATGCTCCTGCACCAGGGCGGAGGCGCTACGATGCAGCTTGGGCTGATACCGGTCGTAGGGTTCGGTCTCAGGGCTATCGAAGCGCCGGATCTCGGCATGCGCGATCAGGATCACGCCCATGCCGCGCTCGTCGCGCAGCGCGTTCACGCCGTCGAGGAAGCTGCGCCAGGTATCCAGTGCGGCGAGATACCCCTTGCCGTAGCCGAAGGACTCGATGTCCGGCTGGTTGTGCGTCTGCGCCGTGTGCTGCCAGACCAACGGTTCCAGCCAGTCGAGGCTGTCCACCACCAGCGTCTCGAAGTCGTGCGCCTCGGTGTAGAGGCTGCCGAGCGCCTCCATCACCGCGTCGAAGCTGCGCAGCACGCCGAAGGTGGAGGCGCTGATCGTGCCCAGCCCGTCCTCGGTCTGAACGACCACCGGCCGCGGCGCGGAGGTCGCGAAGAGCGTCTTTCCAACGCCGGCCACGCCATAGGTGAGCAGCCGTGGCGGGCGCGCGTCGCCACCACGCCGCAGGGATGCGAGGGAGATCGCCATCAGTTCGCCTCCTGCTTCGCGGCGCGCGGCTTGGCCTTGATGACGTCGACCTTGATGTCGCCACCGGCGCGCGCGACGACCTCGGTGAAGCTGTCGAGCGTCGGCTCGAAGGCGGCGACATCCTTCGCGCGGGCGACGGCATCGCCCTGCAGCGGGATGACGACCTGAATGCGGAGTTCGTGCGCCATCACGCGGCGTCCTTCTTTTCGAGGGTGTAGGAGGGGCGGCCGGTGGCGACGGTGCGTGCCGGCTCGAACACCGCACGAATGCGCGGGGGCCAGGCCGTGAAGCGGCTTTCCGGGACGCGGATCTCGGTGGTGACGTAGTCCGCGGGGTCCTCGCCCCACGCCACGATGGTGGCGGCCGCCGCGACCAGCTTGGGCTGGTCCCAAGCCGCCTTCTTCGGGAGATGGGCGACGACCTCGAATGCGTCATCCGCGATGCGGACACGGCCGGTGTCCTTGCCCTCGGCGCGACGGGCCGCGGCGGCGGGGGCGCCATAGCGGGCGTGCAGCGCGTCGTGCAGCAGGTCGGCGAGGTGCTTGGCGTCGGCCTTGAGCGCCCCGACCTCTTCCAGCAGCAGCGCCAGATGATCGACGGGCAGGCGGGCGGCCTGCGCGGCGTCCATCTCGCGCAGCTGCGCCAGAGTGGTTCGGTTGGTCATGGTGGTCCCGTTCAACGAGGTGACGCCCGGCTGGATGGGCGATGCAGGCGGCCGGGCGGGCGCGGGCATCGGCATGGGGGTGGCGCTCATGGGATGGTCGCCAGCTCGGCGAGCCAGAGGAGCGCGATGAAGCCGCCGGCCAGCAGCGCGCCGCCGGCAAGGTTTCGGAGCGCTTCGCCGATGGCGTGCACGCGACGGACCGTGCGCGGGCTCATGGCGTCACCTCGGCGATGGCGTCTTGCGGCGGCAGCGGGCCTTCCTCAGCCTGGCGCGCGCGGTGGGCACGCTCGCGATCGGCATCGGGCTCTGTGCAGCGCACGCTGCGGCGCGCGATCTCGATCCAGACGTGGAGCGGCAGCACCACCATCGGCGTGGCCCGATCGCGCCAGAGGAACAGCGCGTCGTTGCCACCGAGCCAGCGCTCCAGCGTCTTGAAGCCATCGCCCTCGGCGCGGGCCTTGACCTCTGCCTTCACCGGCTCCGAGCCGCGGACGTACAGGTCGACGTCGGCGCCGTTGCCGCGGTACCGGACGGCGCCGGAGAGCGGCACGCGCTCCGCGTGGATGCCGCACTTCAGATGGGTTTCAACGATGGCGCGCTCGCGGCGCAGGCCCTTGTCGCGTGAGGATTTGCCCATGGCCGGCCTCACGCCGCCTGCCGGTGGGTCTGCATGATCCGCCCGAGGCGGCGCAGCAAGCCGCCACGGCGAATGCAGTCGCCACCATGGTCGATGAGGTACTTCCCGGCCTCGTCGATCTCCTGCGGCAGCAGGTGGCTGGGCAGCAGCGGCACGAAGGCGTTGCGGCTGGGGACGAAGACCTCGCCGCGGCCGATCTGCTCGACGGTAGCCCGCGCATCCTGCGGGAACATCTCCATCTGCTCGGCGCGCAACCCCTCGGCGTGGTCGGCGCTTTCGGCGCTGCGCTTAAGGTCGTCGCGGATCAGCTTGTTCAGCGCGGTCGAGAGCACGACGGCGAACAGCTGATCATCCTGGCGGATGGTCTCGGATGCGCTGCGGACGATCTCGCCCACGATGGCGGGGACGTTGCCGCGGTGGTGGACGCTGATGCGGGCTTCGCGGATCAGCGTCCGCATGCGGTCATGCGGTGTGGTCATGTTCATTCTCCAGGGCGTTGATCCAGAGCGGCAGCCGCTGCAGCGCCTCGCGGGCCTCGCCGCGCAGATCGGCAAGCAGGGAGCGCGGGCTGCGGCCGGCGAGCGATACGAAGTCGGTGGGCAGCGTCGCCACGGTGAGGACGGCGGCCGTCCAGTCGGCCCAGTCGGCGCCGATGGGGGTGACCTTCGGCGGCTCGGGCGCGGGGGACGGGCGCTTGGTGCGGGGGGGCGGCGGGCCGAGGGTGGCGTGCACGGCATCGCGCACGGCGCCGCGCAGCCCGGTCATGGTCGGCGGCGCGCCGTCGGCGCGGGACTGCGCGAAGTAGGCCTCCATCGCGGCGCGCCCCGCGGCCTGGGCCTGCTCCTCGCGACCGCCAGCCAGTTCCTCGTAGCGGTGTGCCGTGCTGGTGGAGATGCCGGCATCTGCCAGGGCCTGGGCCTTCGAAGTTCCCAGCAGTGGGAACTTCGACCCACCGCCTGAGCCGCCATGGTCTGCGCGTTCCAGTTCCCGGCTCAGCTCACCGATGCGAACGCAGGCGCGCAGGTGGATCTCGCGCACCCAGACCTCGAGGTCGCGGTCGTCACGTTGGCGGGCATAGGCGGCGAGCGCCGAAGCCTTGTCGCGGATCTCCGATGCCTCATCGATGCGGGCGCATTCGGCCAGCGCGGTGCGGGCCTGCTCGTAGCGGACCAGCGCGGGCATCAGGCGGTCACCGCGGCCGGGATGCCGGCATGGGGCGACTGCGGGCTGCTGGTGGCGTCGCGGGTCTGCGCCGCCTCGAAGGCCTCAATATCCTCGAGGCGATAGGCGACGCGGCCGCCCAGCTTTAGGAAGGCGGGCCCCTGGCCGAGCCAGCGCCAGCGCTCCAACGTGCGGGGGCTGAGGCACCAGCGGCGCGCCACCTCCGTCTGCGTCAGATGCTTCACTGTCATCGGTGCTTCCCTCGCGCTGGTTCGAACAACCGCGGGGAAGATCGCTTCAGGACAGGGAGAAGAAGGAGGTGGGGTTAGGGAGAAGAAAAGGGAGAAATCGGCCTACAGGTCGAAGCCCCAGGCGCCTTTCACCGAGGTGATGTAGGGCTTCAGGAGCTTCCACTTCACGCCACCAAAGTGCCTGTGCAGCGTTCCATGGTCAGTGAGCTCGCGGATCGGCACGCGCCTGCCGGCATGGAAGGCGTCGACCAGCTTGCGAATGGCCTGGATGTGGTCGTCTGACCTGAAGACGATTGGTTCGCCGCCGTGGATGCGCAGGCGTGTTCCATCCGGCGATAGGTCCAGGGTGCCCGGGGCGGCCGCGACTGCGACACCGCGCATGCGGGCGTCCAGGATCTCGCCGCTCACGGCGAGGCCGTTCTCCGCGGCCAGCACGTCGCGGATCGGCACCAGGATCGTGCCAGGCAATGTCACCCCCCGAAAGCGGGCGGCGCGACTGGTGCACAAGATGATCACGTCCCGCGGATAGGGCCGTGCCTGCAGTGCAGCTGCGACCTGGGCCCGCACCGCGGCCTGCCACATTCGGCGCGCGAACCATGTCTGGACGCGCACCGGACGCTTGCCCAGGCGGGCATCGCCCATCTCCCACAACAGCCCGTCGATCAACGGCCGCGGCGTGCGCGCAGATGGTAGCGCCAGATCGGCTCCGATCGCGGCAAGGGTGTTCGTGATTTCGACGCGATGCCGGGCCAGTCGCGCGGCCGGCACCGCGACCAGACCGCCGGACGGGCTGAAATAGGCAAACCCGCCCGCCTTCTCGGATCGAATCAGCGTCACCGGCGCGTCGTCGTGATCCGCGAGCGATGCCGAGACGGTCTCGTGACCGTGGGGCACCAGCAGCCCGCTGGCGCGCAACATGCCAACGGGGCCGGGCGACATCTCCGCCACGGCCCCGTTTAGGAAGGGCTCCTCCAGGTCCAGCACCTCGAGGAGCAGCGCGACAGCCTCGGCCGAGAGCCGGGGCGGTTCGTCAGACATCCCGCAGCATCCGCCAGCGCTTCAGGTACTTCTCACCGACCAGGCGCTCCCGGTCCGTGCGATCCTTCAAATCGCAGCCCTTCGGCATGGAGATGGTGACCGGCAGCGTGCGACCGCCACGCACACCCGGCGTCGGGTGGAACTTGATCGTGAAGCGGGCCTGCGTGACCTTGTAGCCGCCGGCCAGCGGATCGGTTTCGCCAAAGCGTGCCTCCGCCATCTGCCAGATGCTGCGCTCCGCACCGCGCATGCATTCCAGAGTCACGCGCTCGCCTTGCGTTTCGTACGGCATGAGCCGTAGCAAGCTGACCTTCACCGATTCGATGTTGTCGTCGACATCGGTTGGAAAATCGAAGGGCTGCAGCAGGTGGTCCAGCGAGTACTGGCGGATGGGGATGCGCTCGCCCTGGAACGGCGCGCCCAGCATGTGTTCGGCGAACAGGCGCACCAGGTCCTCGCGGGTCTCCCGCGCCTGCGCCACCACCTCGATGGTGCCGGAGGCAGGCTCGTAGGTGATGGCCGCCTCGACCACCGGGCGGAAGGGAAGCCGGTCCAGCTTGCCGTTGACGAAGGCGCGGCGGTCCCCGGCGCGGCCTTCGCGGTAAATGGCGACCTGGATCAGCTCCGCATGCTCCCCATCCAGCGACGGGCGGGAACGGTCGCAGATCTCCACCTCGACATGCTTCGTGTCGAAGTGCGTGGCGATGGACGCCTTGAACGCCGTGTAGGGATCGCCGTCGCGCGGCACCGTCAGGCCGGGCAGGCATTCGAAGCCATCCCACATGCGGCCATAGCGGCGGTCATCGGCGTAGCGGACCTCCTCGGCATGACCGAAGCCCGCGGGGTCCTTGAGGAACATCCAGAGTGCCCGGGCATGCCCGTTCTCCAGGGAGTCGAGGGTCTCGGCGGAACTCGTAATCGAATAGAGCGCGGCCTGGCCGGGCTCATCCGCCATGGCACCCACCCGATCGGCGTCGTTCATGACGCGCAGACGCTCAGCGTCGTCCATGGCGTCCACCGCCCGCAGCAGGGGCGGGACCACTTCGTTCGCGGCGCCCTCCCACACCACATCGGCCGGCAGGACCGCCTTGATGGACATGAAGTAGGCATGGAGCGACGCGGGCGGCGTGCTCCGGATGAAATCCGGGACTGTCGGCACAGGGGGTCTTTCGATCAGGGCCACGCCAGACAATCCGGCGCTCCGCTAATCGACGTATCAAGAATCGGTGTGCGGGCACAAGCGAAAAGATACGCACAGCAGCGTAGTCCTGTCGGGTCAGCCGAAGAGCGTGGGAGGCCCAGCCAAATCGGCCAGGAGACCGAGCTTGCGCAGCCGAACTCGCGCCGCCTCGGCGGAAACCTGGAAGCTGGCCATGACATGCCGCTCCGCTTCCTGGGCCGCCGGCGTGCCAACCGCTGCCACGCCGTGGATCCCTTGGCCTCGGAGCAGATCCCCAACCGCCCGACGCACCTGTTGGGCCGGCATCAGGATGGCGCCGCTGAAATAGCCGGCCTGCCATTCCAGCCAATCGAACTCGCTGGTCCCCATCATGCTGTCGCGCTTGCAGACTGTCCGCGGCTCCGCGCGCGCCGCCTCGAACATGTGCGGCGGCGCGGCGAAAAGCTGATCAAAGACGGCCCGGTGGTAGAAGGCGTGGCCCAGTTCGTGGGCGAGCGTGGTGCGGAGCCGATTCTGCCGATTGGCTTGCTCGGTCAGCTGAATGGAGATCAGGACCAGCGGCGGTTCGTCTGGCAGGAAGCACGTCATCCCCTCGACGTCGTCGCCCTGGTCGGAGAGGTCGGCATATTGGTCCAGCCTGCTGCTGTGCTGGTCGACCAGCACCGTGAGGTCGTCGGTGGAGATCGGGAAGCGGACAATGCCGTGGCGCTGCTGCAGGAAGGCCGTGACCAGCCGCTCGCAATCGCGGTCGATCTCCGCTGCACGCAGGAAGAGCCTCTGCGGAAATCGCCCCGATTTATCGATCGACCAGCTCGCCACCCTGATCTCCTATTTCGATAGGCGTCGCCGGAAGGCCCGAAACGCAGCCGCCGTGTTTGCAGGATCGGTCGCCGACAAGCGGAGGTCTTCGGGGATCTTACCAGCGAGAACGAAGAGGTAGTCCTCGTCCACGCCGAGAGCGCCCGCGAATTCCCGGATCAGGTGATCGGAGGTCGGGCTGCGGCGGTCGTGCTCGATGTCGTTGAGGTACTGCGGCGATATCGCACCCGTGCCGTCCTCCTTCTGGACAGCCGCAGCCAGGTCCTTCTGGCTGATCCCCTTCTTTTTCCTGGCGGCAATGATGGCCTGTCCCAGGGTGGTGGTCGGCGTTGTCATCGCCCTAGCATCCGGCGAAATCCTTGCCTGTGGCACTTAGCGGAGTGGCGTAGTCAGCTGCTGAGTCCTACGTCAAGCCGCGAAGTTGGACGTGGCGGAGGATTTAGCTTCCGCGATGCCCCCCTACGCCGACGCCGATTCGCGGCGCCACGACCAGCGTCACGCTGAAACCGGCACGGCAACGCCCTACGCGCGATTTCGCAGCGGTGCTTTTGTTCCCGCGGGCCTTCTCTAAGAGATTGTTTTCGCTGTTCTTCTCGGTTGGGCAACACGATCTTGCCTGCCAGCCATGCAGCCGAACCCCGCCAATCCCCACCTCCCGCCGCACCTCCGCGAGGTCTGCGGCATCCTCGCCGCCGGCCTTCTGCGGCTGCGCAGCCGCGCTGCCGGGGAAGCTGCGCGCGAGGCTGCTGACCAGGGAGAGCGTGACCTACACTTCCCGTCCCCTCAGCGCCTGGATGCGAACCGGACCAACCGGAGACCCGCATGACACGCGCCACCAAGCCCAAAGCCGGCACCCCGCCGGCGCCGACCATTCCCGCCATCCCACCGGCCGACGTGCTCGGGCGCCTGGCTGCCCTGAAGACCACCGGCACGCCGGACCTGAAGCAGCAGTGGCGGGAGCTCTTCGCCGCCGAGCCGCCGCCATACAACCGGCGCTTCCTGGAGAGCCGCCTGGCCTACCGGATCCAGGAACTGGCCTATGGCGGCCTGAAGCCAGAGACCATCCAGCGCCTTGAGGCCCTGGGTGAACAGCTGGACGGCGGCAACCCCGTCCTCCGCCGCATCCGCGGCGACGACAAGCCGATCACCGGCACGCGCCTCATCCGCGAGTACCAGGGCGTCGAGCACAGCGTGACCGTGCTGCACGACGGCTACGAGTACCAGGGCCGCCCCTACCAGTCGCTGTCGTCGATCGCGCGCGCCATCACCGGCACCCGCTGGAATGGCTGGCTGTTCTTCGGCCTGAAGAACCGGAGGGCCGCGGCATGAAGCGCAAACCCGCCGCCGACGCCGCGATGCCGGCCACGGTCAGGAAGATTCGAGCTGCGGTGTACACGCGCAAGTCGAGCGAGGAAGGGCTCGACATGGAGTTCAATTCGCTCGATGCCCAGCGGGAGGCGTGTGAGGCCTATATCACCAGCCAGCGGTCGGAGGGCTGGGTGCTGGTGCCGGACCGCTATGATGATGGCGGCGTGTCCGGCGGCACCCTGGAACGGCCGGCGCTGCGGCGCATGCTGGCGGACATCGAGCGCGGCCTAATCGACGTGGTGGTGGTCTACAAGATCGACCGGCTGTCGCGCGCGCTGATGGATTTCGCCAAGCTGGTCGAGGTGTTCGACGCGAACAGCGTGACCTTCGTGTCGGTCACGCAGTCCTTCAACACGACCACCAGCATGGGCCGCTTGACGCTCAACATACTGTTATCGTTCGCTCAATTTGAAAGAGAAGTCATTGGCGAGCGCATCCGCGACAAGGTGGCGGCGTCACGGGCGCGCGGGATCTGGATGGGCGGCTTCGTGCCGCTTGGCTACGACGCCAAGGACCGGAAGCTGCTGGTGAACGAGGCGGAGGCGGCGCTGGTGCGCCGAATCTTCGAGGGGTTCATCGAGACGGAATCCGGCACGAAGCTGGTGCAGGCATTGCGCACCGAAGGCCACCTCACGAAGCGCGGCCGCGCGTTCACCAAGAGCGACGTCTATCGGGTGCTGAGCAACCGGACCTATCTCGGCGAGGCGATGCACAAGGGGAAGTCGCACCCCGGCGAGCATGCCGCCATCGTGCCGCAGGCGATGTGGGACGCGGCGCACGCCCTGCTGACGATCAGCCCGCGGACCCGCGCCAATCGCACGCGCTGCCAGACACCTTCACTACTGCGCGGGCTGATCTTCGGAAGCGACGGGCGCGCCATGTCGCCCACCCACGCGCGGGGGCGCCGTGGCCAGCAGTACCGCTACTATGTCAGCCAGTCGGTGCTGAAGGGCAGTGCGGCCGACGGGCCGGCCATCGCGCGCATCTCCGCCGCGGAGATCGAGGGCGCGGTCATTGCCCAGGTCCGGGGGCTGTTGCGCCAGCCGGAGGTAGTGTTGGGCGCATGGCGCGCGGCGCGGTCCGCAGCGCCGGACATGACGGAGGACGAGGCGCGGCTGGCGCTGGAGCGGCTGGACCCGCTGTGGGAGGAGCTCTTCCCGGCGGAGCAGGCGCGCATCATCCGCCTCCTGGTCGACCGGGTGGACATCGGGGTGGGCGGCGCCGACGTGCGGCTGAAGCTGGAGGGGCTGGCGAGCCTGGCGCGAGATCTCGCGATGCCGCCGGCCGATGCGCCGAGGGCGGCTGCGTGACCGGCGCGGCGCAGATGCTGACCGTCCGTGTGCCGCTGGCGGTGCGGAAGCAGCGAGGCGGGCGGAAGCTGGTGCTGATGCCGGGTGGCATGGCGCCCCGAGACGCCTCGGCTGCGGACAGCACGCTGGTGAAGGCGCTGGCCCGGGCGTTCCGGTGGCGGCGTCAAATGGAGACGGGCCGCTACGGCACAATCAATGAGCTGGCGGCGGCGGAGAAGATCAACTCGTCCTATGTCTCGCGCCTGCTGCGGCTGACGCTGCTTTCCCCCGACATCGTCGAGTCCATCCTGGACGGGCGGCAGCCAGAGGGCATGACCCTGCCGGCGCTGATGGAGCCGTTTGCGGTGGAGTGGGGGAGGCAGCAAGCCGATCTGATGACCTGAGATGCTGTTCAAAGACTCGAGCACAGGCGACGCTACAGCGCAGCTATGCTGCTATGAAGTCAAAAAACGCCCTTGTTTTCATCGAGTCGATCCGATTGTAGGCGTCGTCGGCGAACAACTACTCTAGCTGCGGCTGCGGCTCGCAATAATGTTGCGGCTGCTCTACGCTCCGGTGGGGCTCACCGCGCGGAGCGCAGGTGATTTTTACGCAGAGGGCATATTTGTTGACATGCCTACTCGTGCGTTTAGTTTGAAATTGCATCAACCTTTGGCGCATTTATGGGTAGGAAAAGGCCCTCTTTCCCGGCAGGTAAAACATCAAAAGGGAATGTCGGAAACGCTCTGCAGGCGCTTCAGTCCGCGAAGGCACGGCTCCTACTGGCCGAAAGGGCAGCTCGCATCGCGGCAAACCGCGTCGCGAGGCCATCGTTCTCGAAGCCGATCGCAACACGCTATATCGGGCCCGGGGGCCAGGCTTGGAGGCGCCCCGATGCCGTACTCCCCGTTGTTGCCGACATCCTGGCGGCGGTATCAGACGGCCAGGACCGAACGATACTCTCATGGCCGAGGCGGGTCTGTGACGGGACTGTCGCGGCGGCGTTCGCTCTGAGGGAAAGCCGCGCCACGGGTAGCCTTGCTTACTGCTCCCTGGCCGTATGGCCCTGGCGCCCTCAAGAGGGCACCAGCCACGGTTCCATGGCTCCAGTACGCAACGTTTGGGTCCACCCGGAGGATGTCTGCGAGGTTGGGCGCCGCGTGGCAACGGATCACCAGGGTACACGCGCCGATTGGACGACCGAGGGCGGTTTCGCCCATCAAGCGACCGCCATGATCGAATTGAGAATGAATGACCTCATCAAAGGGGCTCGGGCAACGCTCTCAGCGGCGGACAGCCATGCGAATAGTCCCACCTTGCGCGAGATCACTCCAGCTTTCTCGCCCGTGCTCATTCCCGGACGAACGCCAACCTATGCGGCTAACCCGGCTCAGATCATCAGCCGCGTGCAGCACTACACCCAGGCCAGAAAATCAAGAGACGGCCTTAACCTATCTCACGACCTCCCGAAGATGGGCGATCCCGATGTAACCCCGCAGGCAATTTTTGGCCTGCCGTGGACCCTCAAAAAAGGCGTTCTTCGGGAACTCCTACAGTTCCCGCGCTTCGGGCGCGTCGGACTTGATGCTGTCATCATCAACCTGACAGGATCGGAGCGGGATCTGCATCGTGACGATTGGGAGAAGGCGCTCGAACTGCTCCTGGAGGAGTTGCCCTCGGCGCCAGGCCGGAGGCCTCCACTCATCCTGCTGTGCGACGACCCGTACATGCACAGGAGAGCCGAGGGGCTCATCAAGCAGGCGTCGGGCAAGATCAATCGAAAGTTCCCGAGCAAGCTCGGCATCTATGCACCGCTGCACATGCCGGTTGGCGATGCCGTCGAACTTCCGACAGTTCTTCCACCGTTGCGAGTACAGGCTGATTTCAAGGACCCGGGCCTGGCATCCCTGCGGGCGGAATTGCTGGCGCTCGCAAACCTTCACGGGGGTTCGGGTGACCGGGAAATGGCCAGGGTCACCCGGAAGGCGCTCGACGTCCTCGCACGCACAGCCAGCCTGCCGCTGGGGCTCGAAGAAGCCTTGGCGATCGCGAAGGTGTACTACGAGGAAGACACCGACGAAAATATGCGCGCGCTCGCGCTCTTTCTTCCCGGCCAGGACTTTCAGAGGATGGTGGCGGCCGCGACGATGATCGGCCGTAGTATCGAGCAGGCGACCAACCTGCGCGACCAACTCCAAAGTCGCCTGGCTTCGTGGCAGCAGGACACGCCGGTGTCGGCGAAGCTCTGGAGCCTGTTGGCCAATCCGAAATGGAACAATGCAGACACTGCCGTCGCTATCGGTGACCCGCGGATTGCGGAAGTCTTCCAACTCGCCACGCGGGCCGTCGAACTGCGCGTTCGAACCATCAGCCAACACGACCTTGACCGTCTCACCAAGTCGAAGCGCCTGATAGTACTGTCGCCGACGCCGAACTCGATCCATGCCCTGTTGACGATGCCGCATCCCCTCGATGAGGTCGTCGTGATCGGGGACTGCGCAGGTGTAGGAAAGCTCTCCAGACTGCTCAAAACCTTGTCCGAGTTGCCGAGCCTCGGACCTATTGCCGCTAGGGCCACGGCGCTGGCAAAGGTCTTCGAGATAGGCGGCGCGTATGAGCGCCTCGATGAAGCCGAAGCGAAATTCCGGCTCGGCCCCGATCCCTCGAAGGAACTCCTGGATTTCAGCCGCGGCACTGGGCTGAACGGCGGGGACGTCGTCGTTATCACGACCCGCGGCGGCGATGTCATTTACCACCGCAAGCAGGCTCAGGTACCGGTCTATCTTCCCGACGATATCCGTCCCTTCAAGCGAGTCCTCGCCCACACGATCCAGCAGGGAGATCAGATTCCGGTCTTCAGGAAGGGGTTGGTCTCGCTACTGCGCTCCGCAATCGTGTCATCGAGCAGGACAGCCAAGTCGATCGCGGGGTACCACACCTTCATCGCGGGCATGCGGGAGACGATCCCCGGCAGTGACCTTTCAGAAAAGGCCTGGACCGTCTTGCGCCGCATGCAGGCGGCCGACCCGTCCTTCAAGACCAGCGAGCATTCCAACGTGAGACGCTGGCTGCGAGCCGATCAGCAGGCACTCGCTCAGGAGAGCGAGCGGACCATCAGGCCGGAGGCAGCACGGGACTGGAAGCGGTTCCTGCTGTTCATCACGGCCCTGGGTGCGGACGAAGCCACTGCCCGGATTTTCTGGACAGCCATGATCGTTCCCACGCGATCCTTCAGCGTCCAGGAGGGAGCCCTGTTTCACGACCACCTCTCCGCATTTTTGGTCGACCCTGAAGGGGCGATGTCCTCGATCTCAAAGGGGCATTCTGCCAGTGACGTCATGGAAGCGATCCGCGACGCCGTCGATGTCGTGACCTCCGTAAAGATCAGGAAAGACATCTCGCCATGAAGCTGGAGCCTGCTCTCGCATCACTGGGATCCGACGACCTCCGGCAGGAGCTCAAGGAGGCCGTCGCTGACGCCCTGCTGGAGAGCATTCGGCGCCGCGTCTCGGGTGAGGGGCCCGACGGACGGATCGTCCTGGGTGCCAAGCCGTCCCGTCGTCTCTCCAGTGGTTTCATCCTGCCGCGGTTGAACGCCAATGGGGATGACGAAGCCAACGACATTCGCATCGCTGCCCACGGTATGGATTTCAGCGTTTTGCCAGATGTCGCCGGCGTGATCTCGCTGGAGATTCGAGGGGCGATCTATGTCCGCGCGCTGCCGACCTCCGATGAGCTCTTCGCAGACGACGGGCTGCTGGTGCCCAGGGCGGATTTCAGCGCGGATCGCAAGCGGGAGATCTCAGCGCTTCGCCGCACCCTGCGGATTGCCCGCGTGACCCCTGACATGACGCGCGAGCAGAAAGCCGCGACCCTGGAGGCGATCCGCTTGGAGATCTACGCCAGGTATGGCGTCGTCCCGCCGCCGGTCTATCAGGTCGTGCCAGACTCAGAGATCGCCGATGAGGCTGAGGCTCCCGAAGCAGAGGAAGTCCCTCCCGATCCCGTCGACGCCCCGACTTTGGCCCAAGGCGTCTCCATGGCCACACGTCTGCGCATCCCTTCACCCCACAGCCGCGGCTACGAGGTGCCCCCGGCGTGGTGCCGTGTCGACATCGCGCCCCTGCGAGCTGAGTTGCCGCTTCCCGTTGATCCGGCATCCTGGCTCTCGGCCGAGTTGGCGGTTTCCACACGACTCGGCACGGCGATCCAGGATGCCGCCCAGGCGTGGATCGCGTCTCCCGAGGGGCAACTGCGGGCATGGCGAAAAAACCCACGCCCTGTGTCGGAGGATTTCTGGGAGCCCCAGGCATGGGATCGGTATCTTGGCAGGGTTCGCCTGTTGCCGCCCGTGCCAGCCGACCTGGTTCCCACCTTCGAGGTCGGCGTCCGCTTCGACCCGCTGCCGATCCGGCGAGCTCCAGGTGGCTTTTCGGTCCGTCTCGCCATCGAGAACAAGCGGGAGCGTGACGAGGAGCGCGAGAACGGATTGTTCCAGATCTCGCTCGCAGCTCGGCTGCCGCGGGCTGCCCTCGCCCCCATGACGCTGGAGCGCGTCCGGCGCAGCTACCACCTCGAAGGCTTCCTCTCGATGCCCGCGATGGGCGTCAATTGCGGCGTGGAGGAGTGCGAGGCCGATGAGGGAGATGTCTCGCTGCGCACGACTTGGATGCCGCGCTACGTGCTGCCGAAGCTGAAGCCGCGCTCGCTCCCCGCGCCGGGCGTCGAGACACGCTTCAGCCGACTGGCGGATCCCACCTTCGACATCGCGACCCTGCTTCGCCTGCCCAGGGCGCTGACCGATTGGGTCGATAGCCTTGAGGGGCCTCCCGCGGGGGCGCATCCAGATAGCGTGGCCCAACTCGCGATGTTCGCAGGGGACGTCCTGCAGTGGCGCAAGGAAGCCGAGAGGATTGCGTTGGGCATCCGCTTGCTCGTGGCATCGCGCGCGGTCTGCGAGGGCAACCCAAGCGACGGCATGGCGGCCCCCTACCGGGCCTGGCTCATGATGAACCGCTCCTTCGACGACCTCTATCCTCCGACGACGGAGCGCCCCAACCCGGGCTGGCGCCTGTTCCAGCTTGCCTTCGTGTTCTCGCACATCCCGACCTTGGCATCGCGCATCCCAGGATTCGATGTCGCGCCCCATTTCGAGGCGTCCTTCGACGAGGATGCGGCGACGCTGCTCTACATGGCCACCGGTGGCGGCAAGACCGAGGCCTTCTTTGGTGTTGAAACCTTCGCGCTCTTTCTCGATCGGCTGCGCGGCAAGCTTCGCGGCATTACGGCGATGATGCACTACCCCCTGCGGTTGCTCACCGTGCAGCAGGCGCAGAGGTTGGCCCGCCTGCTCGCCCGGGCGGAGATGGTGCGGCGGGCCGAAGGCCTGGGCGGGGCACCCTTCGAGATCGGCTTCTGGGTAGGCGGAAACAACACGCCCAATGACACCCGCAACCACAGGAACGAGTTGGACGACGCGGTTCGTCACATCCCCAGGGCAGGAACGCCCGGGGCGCTGAACGAAGCTGCGCTGATGAATGAGGCCAACACCAATCAGAACGCCCGTCTCTACCGGGAGTCGCAGGCGGCCTGGAACAAGCTGCCGACCTGCCCCTTTTGCGGGACGACCGGGACCGGCCTCAGGCTGTTTCCCCAGCAGGCCGATCGGCTCGGCATTGTCTGCCACGAGGAGAGTTGCGACTGGAACCGCGCCCATCCCCGAGTGGCGGCTGGCAGTGTGCCGCTGCCGTTCCTGCTGGCGGATTCCGACATCTATCGGCGCGCTCCGTCGATCATCCTGGGCACTGTCGATAAGCTCGCCCTGATCGGGCAGAACATCGCCAAGATCTCCAAGATCGCGGGCATGTTCGGCCTGGCACGCGGCCTGGTCGGAGGACCTGACGGCCTCCTGGAGATGATGGGCGCCGAAGGGGAAGCCATCGCCCCAGCCTGGTCAGGCGGAATTCGGCCGCTCTTCGATCCCTTCCCCAGCTTGATCATCCAGGACGAAATGCACTTGCTGGATGAGAGCCTGGGGACGTTTGGCGGCCTGTTCGAGACCAGCCTGTTCGAATGGCTGCGCGAGATCGGCAAGATGATCGGCCCGACAGCGTGCCGCTACACATCCGCGCCGGATCGCGTTCGCCTGCCGCATGTCATCGGAGCCACCGCCACGGCCTCGGACGTCGAACGCCACGTCAAGGCGATCTACCAGAAGACGGTCGTCCAATTCCCGCATCCCGGCCCCACGCTCCACGAGGGCTTCTACGTCCATCTCGCTGCTTACCAGCCCGGCGGTGCCGCCGAAGTCGCCCGCGGGGGAACCCCTGACACGCCTCTGGGGCGCGAGATGTCGGCGCCATGGGCGCGGGTTTACGCCTCCATCATGACCAACGGCCGCAAGCACACCGTGACGACTCTGGCTGTGCTGGCTGCACATGCCGCGGCGATCACGCGGTGGATGATCGATCTCAACGACCCCGCCACCCGCGCGCAAGCGGCCGCAGAGATCGAGGCATGCATCTCGGACGCCCCTTGGCGGGATCGTCGGGTGGCGGCGGTCCGCACGGCGGCGGCCAACGGGAACTGGGCGGCGATGCTATCGCTGCTCGACCTCCACCGCATCATGCTGACCTATGTCACCAACAAGAAGGGCGGTGACCAGATCCTCTCGGCCTTGGTTGATGAGGTGCGTGAGGCGCATCGCGTCATGGGACCGCGCTATCGCCTCGACACCGCTCAGGGCATGCAATACGGCAACGCGCTGATCTCCGGCGGCGTGGACATCGGCACCATTCAGGACGTGATCAAGCTCGCTGAGAAGCAGATCATGTTCCCGACCGAGGATGTGGTCTTCGACCCGGAGTTGCATCATCCCAACCGCGGCTTGCGGGAGATCGTGGCGACATCCGCCGTCTCGCACGGTGTGGACGTCGAGAACTTCAACGCGATGGCCTTCGCCGGTTTGCCCTCGGACATCGCCGAGTACATCCAGGCATCTTCCCGGGTGGGGCGAACCCATGTCGGCTTCTCGATCCTGGTGCCGACCCCGCAGGTTCGGCGTGATCGCTATGTCGTGGAGGTCCACCAGTCCTTCCATCGCCTGCTCGAACGAATGATCCCGCCGCCCGCGGCCGAGCGTTGGGCGGAGCGGGCTATCATTCGCTCGGTGCCGTCGCTCATTCAGACATGGCTCGCTGGTGTCCATTACCAGAAGGCGTTCATCGCTGCGCCGGACGCGGCCAAGGCCTCCACGGGCCTGCCAGAGCGAACCGCGGCGGTCGCCGCCATCATGGGCAATGCGGCCAACTACGACGCCTGCATTGAGTTCATCGCGAGCGCGTTCGGGGTGAGAAGACCCGCAAATGTCGGGGGCTCCATGAACCAGGCCTACTACATGCGCGTCATCCGCGAGCAGGTCAGGTTGTTCCTGAATTCCGTAAACGCCGCGGCCTGTCCGATGTGGGAGTTCTGGAGCATGGGATTGGGAGATCTCCCCCGGCCGATGACCAGTCTTCGCGATGTTCAGGGGCAAGGGACCATCCGCCCGACCAGCATGTTGCCGGGACGCAAGCTGGTCGAGCCGCAGAAGATCGCCGTGGCGATGTCCAACGTGCGATCGGGGTCGACCAGGGCGAGGCACGGCCGCGAGCTTGATGCGGATGAAGTCACGGAGGGCCGTCGCCCGCGCCCACCGAGGGCGGGCTGAGGGGTGGTTGGGGGAGCACGGGAATGAGCAACGACCGGTTCAAGATGATGCGCTCACAAGGGCAGATCTCCCGCGCGTATTCGCCAGGAGGTCTGTTTACCTTCGAGGGCGGTACCGTCGCCTGCATGGCCCTGCCCGATGCCGAGAATGGAACGGACCGTGAGGGTCTGCCCGACGTCAGTCGGCGCCAGATCGCGAGCATCATCCAGGAATATGTGCGCTCCTGGGCCGAGCGGGGAACTTCTGGCACCAACCCTCGGCACCCCATCCCGATCGAACTCTGCGTCGATCGGGATGTGCTCAACGATGCCCACACCGTAAAGATCGGCCTCGGGGACCTTCGCTTTCAGACCCCCGATTTCGCTGGCTTGATGCCCTTCCCGCTCTCGTTCCGCTGCACGAAGTGCAACCTGCACCGCGAGTCCAATAGTCCCGCGAACCTCAGCGACGATATGGCGGCATTCCGGCATGCCTGCCCGACCGGGGCGGCGACCTGCGCCAACAGCTGGCGGCAACTCGATTTTGTCATGGTCCACTGGTCAGGTGGCATCGAGCAACCCAGCCCACGACGCCTGGAGATCATGCCGGACGGCAGCCAATATCACATCTCGAGGTGCGCGCATTGTGACGGGCAGCGCTTCCGATGGGTTGGCGTCGGGACCGGATCGCTGTCGTCCATGCAGTTCTCCTGTGTGGACTGCAACACGCCGCGCGATCTCATCATGCCTGACCCCGACAGCCTGAAGATTCTCGCCCCTCGCCTCTTGGACCAGACGGCCATCCGTGCCGAGGTCAACATGGAGCCCATCTCCTATCGCGCGAATGCCGTGCACTATCCCCACGGCGATCGGGTCCTGCTCTTCCCCGACGAGAGCAACATGACCCTACTCGACAACAGCCGTGTGCGAGAGTTGGGCCAACACCTGACGAGGAAGTTCGGCTTTCCCGCCGGAAGCACCCTGAGCGACGCGGAGAAGCAGGTCCACCTGGCGCGGGCCGACCGAACGTCGGAGTGGGTGCAGGTCGCATCCATGCGTGTGGGACTGAGCTATATCCCGGAGAGCGAGGTCGCGGCGCGGCAGGGCATTCTCGATCAGATCGCAAAAATCGAGGATGACTGGGCCGCCACGGTATTCAAGGACCACATTCAGCCATCACCAAGTCTGGAGATCGTCCTCACCTCCAGACTGGAATTCCCGAACAAGTTCGATCCCGTTCGCATGGTCGTGGAGCACGACGCCTTCCGCGCGGACAAGATCACCGCCGGTGCGATGGATGACGGGCGCCTGCGCAGTGTCCCTGTCACAGCCCTGGATGAATTCACCAAGCCAGACGGCCTGACGGGGCCAGCGGATGAGGATCGCCTCCACCAGGCATCGCGGGCATGGCTCGACCTCATGGGCATCGCTGAGATGCGCCTGGTCCGTGATGTCCGGCTGTGCGAATTCACCTTCGGCTACACCCGTGTCGCGTCCCAGCCGTTGGAGCAGCGCCAGCCCCCGTCGAAGGCCGCGGGGATCGATCTCCCGGTTCGGCTCCGCATGTTCGACAAGGTCAAAGGCCGGGCAACCGACGGTGGGATGGGTGCCCATTGGCAGTATCCCGTGCTCTGCGTGGTCTCATCCAACGAGGGCTTCTATGTGCGCCTCGATGAGGCGTCCGTTCTCGCCTGGATCGAGGCCAATGAATTCGTCCTGCCGACATCGTCTCCCGGGCTATCGCTGGGTGGCCGTCTACTGGAGCAGGCCGCCACGGTGCAGACGGGGCCTCAGCCCGGACGCATGACGCAGTTCCTGGAATCCTACCGCCGGGACAAGGAGGTCGCTGAGTTCGCGTACCCCCACGTCTACACGCTGCTGCACACCATGGCGCACCAGATGATAGGGCAGATCGCGGCGCTGTCGGGCTTGGAGATGGGCTCGCTTTCCGAGCACATCTTCGCGCCAGACCTCGCCTTCCTGGTCTATCGGCGGGGGACAACCATGGACCTCGGCAACCTGTCGTCGATGTGGCGGGACCGGGGATCCGTGGACGATGGAAATGAGTTCCTCGCCAGGATGGGGGCGCCCGCTGCCCTGCGCTGCGGCAGCGAGAGCTCCTGCAACCACAAGGGCGGCGCCTGCCCGGACTGCATCATGATCCCCGAGACGTCCTGTGTGACCCGCAACGACCTGCTGTCACGGTCGTCGCTGATCGGCCGCGGGAAGCCGTATTGGGCGAAGTGGGAGCAAAGCACCCGCACCGAGCTCGTTGGCTACTACGACGTCGTGGCCGGGCTCAGGGGATCTATCCCTTGAACGAGATCCCGGCCGAGGTCGCCCACTCCCTGGCGGAAGCCCTCTGCAGCGTCGCCACGGAGGCGTCGATCCTGGCCCGGGAGATGGAATTGCGCCCGCCAGGCGCAGTCCTGCATGTCTGGTCAACACGCCAGGACCTCCGCCCGCACAGCGCGGCCGCCGTGGTGCGAGATTTTCGCCGCCGCGGCTGGCTGTCCGGCGGCGGGGACGGCAGCGCTCTATACACCACGGGAGCGGCCCCAGTGGGCCTCTCGGCCTTCCTAGGTGGTGTCGCTGTGATGGCTGCGATCCGCCCGGAGGCTGGCACCTTCCAGGCCGTGGTGACGCCACCGCCCAATCCCAGCGCCTTCGCCAAGGCATTGCAGTCAACGGGCATGGCGCGGGCAGATCTCATGGATACCGCGTCAGCCATGCGACAGGTGGCCAGCGCCGCGCACCGCGACCTGGTCATGCTGACGCCCTTCGCGAACGAGCAGGGACTGAGCTTCGTCGCCGATCTATTCGAGATCTCCCCCGCGACCAACCGCACCCTGATCCTGCGAGCACGGAACTCCGGCACGCGTCGCGCTCTGGAAGGCATCAAGGACCGGCTGCGCGATCTCCGCGTCAGGGTCCTCGACTACGTCCTGGATCTCGGTGACGGGAACTACGAGACCTTCCACGCCAAGGTTGTCCTGGCCGATGAGCAGATGGCCTACGTGGGCAGCGCCAACATGCTGCACTACGCCCGCAACTCCATGGAACTCGGCGTCCTCCTTCGCGGGCGCGGCACCGACGTCATCGCAGCGGCAGTTCGAGCCGCCGAGAGATGCGCGATTGAACTTCAATCAGTGTCGCCGGATGTGCACATATAGTTTGACGAAATACCCGGTTTGCACATTCATATATTTATGAGCCGTCCTGCCTCAGTCAGCAAATCCTTGCCGCCGTTAGCCCGAGATGCCTTGCTGGTGCTGGGGGAAAACCTGCGGGTGGCGCGCGAGCGGCGCCGTGAGCCTCTCCGGGAGTGGGCGTCTAGGATCGGTGTTTCCGTCCCTACTCTCCAGCGCATGGAGCGAGGTAATCCGTCGGTCGGGATGGGCGTGTACGCGGCGGCGCTTTGGCTTTGCGGCCAGGCGGAGGGGCTCGCAGAACTTGCCAACCCGTCGCGTGATGTCACAGCGCAAAAGTTGGACATCGCCAGGGCAGCAAGGCGCCGAAAGTGAGTCCGTTTGACTCGCCATCTGTTCTGTCTGCTTCCGTGGGAGAATGTGCCGGAATCGTCCGCGCGATTTGTTTGTACTATCGGAGGCGTCCCGCCGCCGAGGCATCTGAAGCCCTGCGTGAGGCGCTGGAGCTGGTGAACGGCCGCGGCCCGGTCGAGGTGAGAGCTCTCCTGGCACGACTGACGCCGCCCTGGGCCGACCACGCCATCGCCAGTGTCTATGCCGTCTTAATGCCGGGCGATCAGCGCAAACGCCTCGGCGCCTACTTTACCCCTCCGCATCTCGTCGACCACCTCATGTTTCGCATGGAGGCATTAGGCGTCGACATCTCGCGTGATCGGCTACGCGATGCCGCTTCAGGCGGGGCGGCCTTCCTCGTGCCGTCGGCGCGCCGCATGGTCAAGACTTGGCTGGCTATGCGCCTGCCGCGCAAGAAGATCGCTAAGCGGCTCGCCGAGCGCTTGGTCGGCTCCGAAATCGATCCGAACTTGGCGCGGCTTGCGAATGCCCTGATCGTTCGCATGCTGCGTGTGGAGTTCGGCTTCTCGACACAGCAGATCAGGCTGATCGGTAAGATCGTCCGTGTTCGGGATGGCCTGAAGCCCGCGCATGCCGCCTTTGATCATGAAATCGGCAACCCGCCCTACCGGCGCCTGGATGCCCAGGAACAACTCGACCAGATCGAGCGCTTTGCTGACATCCGTAGCGGTCGGCTGAACCTCTACGCGATGTTTGTCCGCTCCGCCCTGGAGCAGGCGCCGATCGGTGGCTTGGTCGGCCATGTGATCCCGAGCTCCTTCCTGGGTGGCCCGGAGTTCGCGGCCTTCCGCCGCTCTGTTTCGTCCCAAGCCGAGGTGCTGGTGCTCGACGTCGTGGAAAAGCGCAGCGACGTCTTCTTGGATGCCGTGCAGGACGCCTGCTTCATCGTGCTTCGCAAGCGCCCGTTGCCGATCATCGACCCGACGCCACACACACCAACCTCCGGCGTTCTGACTCATGAGGGATTCCTGCGCGAATGCGGTTTAGCGACCATCCCCACAGATGAGTCGCCCTGGACACTCCCGGATGTCGATGTCACCGGAACGACGGATGGACGCCCGGGGCGGTCGCTCCGCGAGATGGGCTGGCGGGCGACCGTCGGCAACCTCGTGGCCAACCGGGAGACCGAGCGCATGCATCAGGAGCCAGGCCCTGGACGTCTTCCCTTGATCTGGGCGGCCTGTGTGCTGGGCGATGGCACCTTCGATTTTGACCGTGGCCGCCTCTCCAGGCAGGCTAAGGGCATGGGCTTCGTCACACTCTCCGCTGGGGCGGCTGGGGCCGTGCTGGGTCCCTGCGTGGTTGTGCAGCGGACGTCCTCACGGAGCCAGGGGCGCCGCCTTGTCGCGGCCGCCATCCCTGATGAGTTCTTCCTTCAGCACAGAGGGGTCGTCGGCGAGAACCACACGCTCATGCTAATCCGCGAACGGCCGGACGCGGTCCCAGCGGAGGGGTTAGCGGCGCTCTTGAACACACGCCAAGCCAGCGATGCCTTTAGCCGGGTGAGTGGCTCGGCCTCGATCTCGGCTAAACTGCTGAACGATCTCCGACTACCGATCTGATTTAGGCTGAATTGCTGGTCATGCGGCATCTGGTCGGTATCGCTCCTGAACGGCGAACGCCTGACCGAACTGACGGTCGAGCACGGTGTCGGGGTGCGAGTCAGCCGAACCGTTGAGTTCAAACGCCTCGACGAGGATTTTTTCTCGGAGCGGGAATGATCCGGCTGACTGAGCGTACCAAACTGTTCGCTCTCGAAGTACGGATTTCGGGCAAGTGGGGTTCGAACCGGATCAAGTGCCGACCGCGCTGAAACCGGCCTTTGACCTAGGTTTTTGAGTTCCGTACTAAATCGGCCAAGTCAGCAGGTCCGGAGAGAATGGGCCTCCGGAGAGCGATTTTCGGGCTTCTCCGCGCCCGGCCAGTCAACAGCTCTGCCCCGAAAACCCCAGGAAACCTGCCACTCAGCGCTGCGCTCGGTGAGGCGGAGAGCGCGGCTCGTATGGGAACTGGCGGACAGGGTGTCCGCCCGCATAGTCTCCGTCATGTTCGGCGGCTTCCGCAGATAACAAGCGTTATCAACGCTTTGCCCTAGCGGCCCCGGCACATCAACATTGTTGCGTGTGCCCATGTTCGCTCATAGCCTGGATATCGTAGGTGGAAAGGTAGGTGCGGCGGTCCCGCGCCGTTCCATCCCGCAGAGGCCCCATGCCGCGACGTTCCAAGCCCCTCACCGCCAAGCAGGTGGCCAATGCCAAGCCGGGCAAGCACACCGACGGCGGCGGGCTCATGCTCTACGTCCTGGGCGACGGCGGCTCCTCCTGGGTGCTGCGCTACACCCTGGACGGCCGGCGCCGGGAGATCGGCCTGGGCCCCGCCAAGGGCCATGCCGCCGTCGGCCTGGCCGATGCCCGCGCCGAGGCCGATCGCCTCCGCCTGCTCATCCGCGCCGGCCGCGACCCGGCCACCGAGCGCGCCCAGGCGCAGGAGGTCCGCCGCACCGCCGCCGAGCGCGCGCTGCGCCACGTCGCCCGCGCCTGCCTGGACGGTCGCAAGGACCAGTGGCGCAACGACAAGCACCGGGCGCAATGGTGGGCGTCGCTGGAGCGCCACGTGCTGCCCCGGCTGGGCGACACCCCGGTGGAGCGCATCACCACGGATCTCGTGGCCGACACCCTCCGCCCGCTCTGGACCGAGGCGCCCGAGACGGCACGCCGCGTGCGCCAGCGCCTGGAGGCGGTTCTGGCGCACGCGGCCGTGCAGGGCCTGCGCCCGCGCAACGAGGTCAACCCGGCGTCATGGGCCAACAACCTGCAGCACCTGCTGCCGCCCGCCGCCCGCATGAAGCAGCGCAAGCGCGAGCGGACCGGCCGGTCGCGCCACCACCCCGCCCTGCCGTACCCGGAGGTGCCCGCCTTCCTCGCGGCGCTGGGCAAGGTGCATGCCATCGGCGCCACGGCGCTGCGCTTCGCCGTGCTGACGGCGGCGCGCTCCGGCGAGGTCCGGGGCATGACCTGGGCTGAGGTGGATCTCGCCCGCAGGCGGTGGGTGATCCCCGCCGAGCGGATGAAGAGCGGCCTGCTGCACACGGTGCCGCTCTCGGCCGAGGCCATGGCCGTGCTGGAGGAGATGCGCCCGCTGGCCCTGGCGGCGGACGGCACGATGCTGCCGGGCGCGCGTGTCTTCCCCGGGCAGAAACCGGGCCGGCCGCTGTCGGACATGACCTTGTCCTTGCTGGTCCGGCGCTTGGCCACCAAAGGCGTGCCGGTGGGCGCCCCGCCGCGCTGGCGCGATACGGCGGGCAACGTGGCGGTCCCGCACGGATTCCGCTCCTCGTTCAAGGAGTGGTGCCGCAGCCGGGGCTACCCGGACGAGCTGTCCGAGCTGGCGCTGGCCCACGTGGACACCAGCGAGACGCGCGCCGCCTATGCCCGCGACGAGCTGGTCACGGAGCGGCGGCCGGTCATGGAAGCCTGGGCAGCGTGGTGCCGCGACGGCGGGGTGACGCAGGGCGAGGCGGAGGGCGTGGCCGTGGCCGCCTGAGGAGCGCGACGATGGCACCTGCAGAATCTTCGTCGCGGGTCGAAGACAACCATTGACGTCCTCCAGATCTCGCACGGATGATTGTAGGTGAGCACCGCATCCACCCGTCCCGACGCCGCTGCCGCCCTCCGGGCGAAGGCCGCGGGACCGTGCGACCGGCCACACACCCCCGCAACCTGCCCGGTCCCGCGCCATGACGCGCGGACGCGCGCACCCATGAGTGCCGTCATGCACATCCCCCAGACACGACCACCCACCGACCCCCGCCGACCGGCGGGGCGACCCCCCGTGCCGCCGCCGGAGCAGGACATCCTGCCCCCGGCCCCGCCCGCCGACCCGGCGCCGGGGCGGCTGCTGCTGAGCGTGGCCGAAGCCCGCGCGGCGCTGGGGGTCGGCCACACCACCCTCTACGGCCTGCTGGCCCGCGGCGAGCTCCAGGCCCGGCGCCTGGGCGGGCGCACCCTGGTCGAAGCGACCAGCCTGCGGGCCCTCGTCGCGGCCTTGCCGGTGGCGAGGTTCGCCACGCCGCCGGGGGCGGCGAACGACAGCTCTCCGCGTACCTCCAGGCGGGGCGGGAGGCGCGGCGCCATCCGCGGCACGCCGAGCTGACCGGCGCGCGCTGCGGCTGGGCGACATCCCCGTCGCCCGGCCCGGCACGCGGCGAAGGCCGCAGCCGGTCAGGCTGACCGCGCCACACCCCCAACCCATCACTGCCATCCCGTGGCCGGGCCACGCGGAGCGAACCCGCCCGCGGCCGTCGAGCCATGTCCAACAGGAGACACCATCCATGGGCCTCTGCGAACTTACGGAGCGACTGGGCGAGTTCACCGCGCCGCTCCCATTCGACTCACCGCACAGTCTCGTCCCGCACCGTGCCGTCCCTGGTACCGAGCCACTTCCGGACTGGCATCAGGTGACTGGCGACGTCGGCACATTCCAGCTCGAACCGGCCCGCACTGGCAGTCACTCCAAGCGGCGTCCTGGAAGCAGCGTCAACCCCGCGGATCAGCCATCCGCGGTGGAAGACGACCTGGAGCGCGCTGATGAACTCATGGGAAAAACTGGTCGTTCCAGCGACGGCGCGGCCGCTCGAGAGATACCATTGGAAACGAGCGATAAGCGTGCATGTGACATCCGGCTCGCCTGCCGGTGGAATTCCCGGCAACACCGATGCACCGGCCTCTCTCGTCGCACCCGTGCTCACTCAGCGCCGGATTGCGAGGGATCTGCCCCATCGAGCGTGGCCCGAAGGTTGATCCATGGAAGCAAGGGTTGGAAGGTGGCGTCTGATCACGGCGGCGCGACCACCGACATCTTCGGATCGAAGGATGCCCAGAATTCTCCTTTCCGATGTGACGCCGTGCATCCCCAGGACGCAACCCAATCGAGCGAGAACCGTCTTGACGTCGTAGAGGTGGAGCACGGCGAGAACATCATGCTGTTCAATCCCGTCGCGAAATCCGATCTCCGCTGACGCCGTCAAGGTGGGATTGTCGAACTTCGACAATCCCAAGGCGAGGTGCTCATTCAGCGCGAAGCCATCATCTCCATCGGGCGGAAGCGATCGGCGGCATCTCCAGGACGCCCCTGGGCGCAGGCTTGGAGAGGGCTTGCCGTGCTGCCGCCGGGATCTCTTGAACGCCGCGTTCACGCGCTGCTCCGGTGCCACGCGATGAGCGCCAATAGTCCTGGCGAATCTCCGGCAGACATCGGGAACAAGGAGAAGATGCTCCATCTCCGCCGCCGGAAACGCGAAGGCCGATTGGCGGACACCTCCTGCCGCCCCCGAAGCCGAGGGCATCCACGCCCACTTGGCGGCCGCTTCAGCCCTCCCCCCGCCCATGCAGCGGGTCGTCGCATCCGACATGCTCGTGATCGGCCAGCGCCTCGATGATCCGGCATTCCGCCACGCGCCCGCCGGCGCAGGCCGCCGCCAGCCGCGCCAGTTCCGCCCGCAGCGCGCCCAGGTGCCGCAGCTTGACATCGATCGCGGCGATCTGCGCCGTCGCGGCCGCATGGGCGGCGGTGCAATCGCCCTCGGGGCGGCCCGACAGGTCGAGGAGCTGACGGATCGCGGGCATGGGGAAGCCCAGTTCGCGCGCGTGCCGGATGAAGCCCAGCCGCCGCAGATGCGCCTCGCCATAGGCGCGGTGGCCGCCCTCGGTGCGGGCGGGCGGCGGCAGCAGCCCTTCGGCCTCGTACCAGCGGATGGTCGTGGGCTTCACGCCGGTGGCGCGGTGCAGGTCGCCGATCGAGAGCATCGCGGGGGAACTCCTTTGCCCGCCATGTGCGCCTGCCGGACGGGGGCACCAAGGGGCCTCGTCACGGATGCCGCCGGTGCGATATGCGTGAGGGGCATGACCCCCTCGCCACCGGCCATGTCGGCTTGGCCTTCGCCGTCACCGCCGCCGCTGGGCTGTGCACGCTGCTCGGCGCCCTGCTGGTCGCGCGCGCCGACCGGGGGGATCCGCGCCTGCTGCCGCTGGCCCTCGCCTTCTCCGGCGGGGCGATGGTCTACGTGTCGCTGGTGGAGATCCTGCCGAAGGGCGCCGCCGCGCTGGCGCAGGAGTGGGACGATCGCGGCGGCTACGCGCTGGCGACCGGCTTCTTTTTCCTCGGCGTCGGCCTGCTTGTGCTGCTGGACCGCCTGGTGCCGAACCCGCACGGCGACGCCCATGCCGGAGGCGCGGGCGACCACGCCCACGCCCGGCGGCTGGGCCTGCTGACGGCGGCGGCCATCACCGCCCACAACCTGCCCGAGGGGCTGGCCACCTTCTTCGCCACGCTGGACAACCCGACCCTCGGGGCGCCACTGGCCGTCGCCATCGCCCTGCACAACATCCCCGAGGGCGTCAGCATCGCCGTGCCGGTCTTCGTGGCCACCGGCAGCCGGGGCAAGGCGGCGCTGGCCGCCCTGGTGTCGGGCCTGGCCGAGCCGCTGGGCGCGTTGCTGGGTTGGCTCGTGCTGGGCCCGGTCCTCACGCCGGGCGTCATGGGCGCGGTCTTCGCGGTGATCGCCGGCGCCATGGTGTTCCTGGCCCTGGACGAACTGCTGCCCGCCGCGCAGCGCCACGCCCGCGGCCATGACGCCGCCTACGCCATGGTCGCGGGCATGGCGGTCCTCGCCACCAGCCTGGTGCTGTTCCGCTGACGGGGGCTTGAACCTCCAGCCGCTGGAGGTCCCATCTCCCCCGGGACTGAGTCGGAGCAGGGCGATGGCGGACATGGACGGGCGGCGGGAATGGCGCGTGGAGGGGATGGACTGCGCCTCCTGCGTGGCCAAGGTCACGGCGGCGGCGGAACGCATCCCCGGCATCTCCGCCATCGAGGTCAACCTGATGGCCGAGCGCCTGGGCGCGACGGTGGCGGACGACGCGGCCGCGGCGGCGCTGGAACGGCAGGTGGCGGCGCTGGGCTACGCCATGCGGCCCGCACAGGACCCCGCCGCCGGCGCCGAGGGCGGCCACGGCCATGACGGCGCGCAGGCCCCCGCGGACCATTCCCACGCCCATGGCGAGGAGGACCCGCGCGACGCGGAGAGGCCCTGGTGGCGCACCGGCAAGGCCCTGCTGGTCTGGACGCTCGGCGCGCTGGTCGGTGGCGCCTGGCTGCTCTCGCTCGCCTTGCCGGCGGAGCATGACTGGCTCTTCGTCGCCGCCACCCTGCTGGCGCTGGTGCCCTTCGGCCGCCGCGCCCTGGCGCTGGCCCGCGCCGGCAGCCCCTTCTCCATCGAGACGCTGATGTGCACCGCCGCCCTCGGCGCGCTGGTGATCGGCGCGGCGGAGGAGGCGGCGGTGGTGGTCCTGCTCTTCGCAGTGGGCGAGCTGCTGGAGAACGTGGCCGCCGGCCGGGCACGGGCCGGCATCCGGGCGCTGGCGGCGCTGATGCCGCGCACGGCGCGGCGCCTGCGCCCCGACGGCACGGCGGAGGAGGTGCCCGCCGCCGCCCTGCGCCTGGGCGACGAGGTGCTGGTCCGCCCCGGCGACCGCGTGCCCTGCGACGGCGCCATCCTCGAGGGCCGCTCCGCCCTGGACGAGAGCCCGGTGACGGGCGAGAGCGTGCCTGTCGCCCGCGGCCCGGGCGAGGCGGTGGTGGCGGGCTCGGTCAACGCCGACGGCGCGCTGCGCATCCGCGTCACCGCCGCGGCGTCCGACAACACCATCGCCCGCATCATCCGCCTGGTGGAGGAGGCCACGGCCTCCCGCGCGCCCACCCAGCGCTTCATCGAGGGGTTCTCGCGCTGGTGGACGCCCGCGGCCATGGCGGTGTCGCTCGCCGTCATCCTGCTCGGGCCGCTGCTGCTGGGCTGGGACTGGCAGACCGGCGTGTATCGCGGGCTGGCGGTGCTGCTGATCGCCTGCCCCTGCGCGCTGGTGATCTCCGTGCCGGCCGCCATGGCCTCCGGCCTCTCGGCGGGGGCGCGGCGCGGGCTGCTGGTGAAGGGCGGCGCGGCGCTGGAGGCGATCGGCCAGGCGCGCACCGTCGCCTTCGACAAGACCGGCACGCTGACCGCCGGGCGCCCGCGGGTGACGGCGGTGCTGCCCGCCCCCGGCCGCTCGGCCGACGAGGTGCTGGCGCTGGCCGCGGCGGTGGAGGGCGGCAGCGCCCACCCGCTGGCCCGCGCCATCCTGGCCGGCGCGGCGGAGCGCGGCCTCTCGCCCGGCCCGGCGCGCGACCAGTCGGCCCTGCCGGGGCGGGCGGTGCTGGCGACGGTGGCGGGCGGCATCCGCGTCGCCGTCGGCAGCCCGCGGCACGCGGCGGAGACCGGCGTGGCGCTGGGCGCGCTGGCGCCGGAGCTGGCGCGGCTGGAGGGCGAGGGCAACACGGTGGCCGTGGTGTCCCACATGCCGGAGGGCGCCGCGCCGGTGCTGCTCGGCCTCCTCGCCTTGCGCGACGAGCCGCGGGAGGACGCGGCGGCCGCCATCGCCGCGCTGCGCGCCCAGGGCGTGGCGGCGGTGATGCTGACCGGCGACAACGCCCGCACGGGCGCGGCCATCGCCGCCGGGCTGGGGCTGGAGGCGCGGGCCGAGCTGCTGCCCGCCGACAAGCTGCGCGAGATCGCGGCGCTGAAGGCGGCCGGGCCGGTGGCGATGGTGGGCGACGGCATCAACGACGCCCCGGCCCTGGCCGCCGCGACGGTGGGCATCGCCATGGGCGGGGGCACCGACGTGGCGCTGGAGGCCGCGGACGCCGCCGTGCTGCGCGACCGCGTGGCGGGCGTGCCGGAACTGGTGGGGCTGTCGCGCGCCACCATGGCGACTGTCCGACAGAACGTGGCGGTGGCCATCGGGCTGAAGCTGGTCTTCCTCGTCACCACGGTGCTCGGCGTCACCGGCCTGTGGCCCGCCATCCTGGCCGATACCGGCGCCACGGTGCTGGTAACGCTCAACGCCCTGCGCCTGCTGCGCTGGACGCCGGGGGCATGAGCGCGCACGCCCATGCCCCCGGCGAGGCGCCGCACGACCACGGCGCCCCGGCGGTGACGGCGCAGAGCGAGCGCCGCATCCGCCTGGTGTTCCTGATGACGGCGGGATACGCCGCTGTGCAGGCCGCGGGCGGCTGGGTTTCCGGCTCGCTCGCCCTCATCGCCGATGCCGGGCACATGGTGTCCGACGCCGCCGCCCTGCTGCTGGCGCTGATCGCCTACCGCGTCGCGGCGCGGGCGGCGGACGCCGCGCGCTCCTACGGCTGGCACCGCGTGCGGGTGCTGGCGGCGCTGGCGAACGGCGCCTCCCTGCTGCTCCTCGTCGCCTGGATCGCCTGGGAGGCGTTGGCGCGCCTCCGCGCGCCGGTCGAGGTGCTCGCCGGGCCGATGCTGACCGTGGCGGCGGTCGGGCTGGCGGTGAACGTGGCGGGCGTGCTGATCCTGCGCGCCGGCGACCAGGGCGACGGCAACCTCCGCGGCGCGCTGCTGCATGTGGTGGGGGACCTGCTGGGGTCGGTCGGCGCCATCGGGGCCGCGATCGGCATCATGCTGACCGGATGGACCGTGCTCGATCCGCTCCTGTCCGTGCTCGTGGCCGGGCTGGTCGTCCGCTCGGCCTGGGGGCTGGTTGCCGATTCCATCCGGGTGCTCCTGCAGGCTGCCCCGCGCGGCCTCGACCCCGCGGCGGTCGCCGCCACCGTGGCCGCGGTGCCTGGCGTGGCGGAGGTCGGCCACCTGCACGTCTGGACGCTGACTGACGACACGCTGGTGGCGACGCTGCATGTCGCGCCCGCTCCCGGCGCGGACCCGGCCGCGCTGCCGACGCTCGTGGCCGCCGCGCTGGAACGGGCGCACGGCATCGGCCACGCCACGGTGCAGGTGGACAGGCCCGGCAGCATCGCCATCTCGGCCCATTGAGGAGAGAGACTCCCATGACCGTACCCTTCGACTGCCCCCGCTGCGCCGTGCCGCTGGCGATGAGCGAGCGCCAGGGCATCGAGATTGACTATTGCCCGCGATGCCGCGGCGTCTGGCTGGACCGCGGCGAGCTGGACAAGATCATCGAGCGCGTCGGCCAGCCGCCGGCGCCGCTGCCGCAGTCGCCGCCGCCGCAGCCCTCGGCCTGGATGGCGCCGGCGCCGCAGCACCGCCCGCCGCCGCAGGGCTGGGCGCATGGCAAGGGCGGGCACCACGGCCGCCGCAAGTCCTGGCTGAAGGAGATCTTCGATTGATGCACGACGCGATGGCTTGGCGCCGGCGCCCCCTGCTGCCTGCCCTGCTGCTCTCCGGCCTGGCGCTCCGCGCACAGGCGCAGGCGCCCCTGCCCGGCGAGCGCGCCATCGGCCGCGCGGACGCCCCGGTGACGGTGGTGGAGTTCCACTCGCTGACCTGCGGCAACTGCGCGCGCTTCCACAACGACGTCTTCCCGCGCATCCGCGCGGCTTTCATCGAGCCGGGGCTGGTGCGTTTCGTGCTGCGCGACTTCCCGCTGGACCGTGCGGCGCTGGACGCCGCCGCCATGGTCCATTGCGCGGGGCCGGAGCGCTTCGAACCCCTCGTCTCTCTGGTCTATGCCCAAAAGGAGAACTGGGCGCATTCCGCAGACCCGCGCGCGGCGCTGCGCCGCTACGCCGCGCTCGCCGGGCTGCCGGGCGAGCGGCTGGAGCAATGCTGGGCGGACACCGCCTTCCTCGGTGCCATCATGCGCATGCGGCTGGATGCCGAGCGCGAGCACGGCGTGAACGCCACGCCCTCCTTCCTGATCGGCGGCCGGGTGCACCGCGGCGTGCTGGAGTTCGACCGCTTCGCCGCGCTGGTGCGGCCCCTCCTGCCGCCGGCGGCGCGCCCGTGACGGCGCTGCGCCGCCTGCGACGCGTCCTCTGGGGCGCCGTCGCCTTCCTTTCCCTGGCGCTGGCCTTGGGCTGGGCTCTGCGGGATGGCCCGCTGGCCCCGCCGCGCCCGCCCGTCGCCACCGGCCCGGCCTCGCTGCCGATCGGCGGGCCGTTCAGCCTGGTGGACCACCGCGGCCGCGCGGTGACGGAGCGCGACTTCCTCGGCAAGCCGGTGGCGGCGTTCTTCGGCTTCACCCATTGCCCGGATGTCTGCCCCACCACGCTGGGCGACTTCGCCGCCTACATGGAGGCGCTGGGCCCCGCCGCCGACCGTATGCACTGGCTGCTGGTCACGGTGGACCCCGAGCGCGACACGGTCGAGCAGCTGGCGCGCTACATGGAGCTGTTCGACCCGCGCATCCGCGCCCTGACCGGCAGCGGCGCGCAGGTCGAGGCGGCGATGCGCGCCTTCCGCGTGATGGCGCGCCGCATCCCGCTGGAAGGCGGCGGCTACAGCATGGACCACACGGCCAGCACCTTCCTGCTGGACGCGCGCGGCCGCTTCGCCGGGACGCTGGACTACAAGGAACCCGACGAGGTGGCCGTGCAGAAGCTGCGCCTGCTGCTGGGCCTGCCCACGGGATGACGCTCGACCTCTCGGCCTTCGGCCTGCTGCTGGCCTTCGCCGGCGGCATGGTGTCCTTCCTGTCGCCCTGCGTGCTGCCGCTGGTGCCGGGCTACGTCGCCTGGGTGGCGGGCACCGACCTCGCTACGGCGCGCGCCGAGCGGTGGCGCGCCCTGCGGCTCTCGGCCTTCTTCGTGCTCGGCTTCACCGCGGTCTTCGTGGCGCTGGGCCTGGGCGCCACCGCGCTGGGCGGGCTGCTGCGCCGCTGGTCGGGCGAGCTGACGGTGGCCGCGGGGCTGCTGGTCGCCGCCATGGGGCTGGTGCAGATGGGTGTGCTGCGCCTTTCGCCCCTGATGCGCGACCTGCGCCTGCGCGCCAGGGCGGAGGGCGGCGGCCCGGCCTCCGCCACCGTCATCGGCGTGGCCTTCGGCTTCGGCTGGACGCCGTGCATCGGCCCCGTGCTGGCGGCGGTGCTGACCGCCGCGGCGCTGACGCCCGGCGCGGGCGCCGGGCTGCTGGCCGCCTATTCGCTCGGCCTGGGCGTGCCGTTCCTGCTGGCGGCCTTCTACCTGCCGGCCGCCATGGCGCGGCTGCGCCGGCTCGGCCGGGCCGGGCGGGTGCTGCAGCTCGCCTCCGGCGCCCTCATGCTGGCCTTCGGCCTCGCCATGGCGACGGGCGAACTCGGCCGCCTCGCCACGTGGTTCCTCGAAGCATTCCCCTTCCTCGCGAGGCTCGGATGACCCATCGCACCCTCGGCCTGCTCGCCGCCGCCGCGGCCTTCCTGGTGGACCAGGCCACCAAGCTCTGGGCGCTGGCGGCGCTGTGGCCGCCCCACCAGGTGGTGATGGAGGTGCTGCCCGTGTGGAACCTGCGCCTGGGCTTCAACACCGGCGTCACCTTCGGGATGTTCCGCGACGGCTTGGCGGACAACGTGTGGATCCTGGTGGCGATCAAGCTGGCCGTGGTGGCGATGCTCCTCGCTTGGCTGTGGCGCAGCGCGCTGCGGGCCGAGGCGGTGGGGCTGGGCCTGGTGATCGGCGGCGCCGCCGGGAACATCCTGGACCGGGTGCGGATCGGCGCCGTGGTGGATTTCCTGGATTGGCACTACGGCGGCTGGCACTGGCCGACCTTCAACATGGCGGACGTCGCCATCGTCTGCGGGGTGGCGCTGCTGGCCTGGACGTCGCTGCGGCCGGGAGCGCCGCGCGCCGCCGCCTGACGCAGCCTGCGTTCAGCCGCCGGGCAGGCGGCGCAGGATGGCGCGCAGCTGTGCGATCTCGCGCTCCTGGTCGCGGATGATGGACTCGGCCAACGCCCGCACCTCGGGGTCGCGGCCGTGCTGGAGCAGGATGCGGGCCATGGCCACAGCCCCTTCATGGTGCGGGATCATGCCCGCGGCGAAGTCCCGGTCGGCATTGCCGCTGTAGGCGATCGCCATGTCGCGGTGCATGCGGTCATTCGCCTCCATGAAGGCGCGGGTGGAGGGCGCCGCGGCGCCCGCAGGCGCAGGTTGAGCGCCATGGTGCCCCTGATGGGGCTGGGCGAATGCGGTTCCCGCGCCGAAGCCGGCAAGGAGGGGCAGGACAAGGATGATGCGGCGCATCTGAGGACCTCCGGGTTGGAGCCGGCATGGTCGGCCGGCGCGTGTGACGGCGGCTTGCGGCCTCGTGACAAACCGTGTCTGCGCGGCAAGGCCGGATCAATCTTTTGTCATCTTCCCGTCACTCAGTGACGGCACCGGCGGGGCATCTCCCTGGCACGGCGATCGCGCCGCAAGCCACAGGAGACCACGATGTTCCGCCCGCTCATCCTCGCCGCCACCCTGGCCGCCGGCACCGCCGCCGCCGCGCCCGCCTTCGACCCGCGCGTCGTTCCCGGCGGCTTCGGCGGCGCCCAGGCCACGCACCTGCACGGCAATGACGGCGAGGGCGGCCCGGTGATCCACCGCCCCGATCCGGCGGCCGGCTCGGGCGTCAGCGCCGGCATGGCGCGGATCCAGGGCGGCGGCGACGAGGCCGCCATCAGCCGCAGCGGCCCGGCCCGCGGCTCGCTCGGCGCCGCGCGGGCGCCGCGCATCGTCGGCAACGACGGCGGCGGGCCGGTCCTGTCCGGCCACTGATTCCCACCGGGGGCGGCGGCGCCGGGACGCCGCCCCCGCCTGCCCACCGGGCAGGCACACCCCGGACCACACAGAAGGGAGACTTCCACATGCGCAGCATCCTCGCCGCCGGGGCGGCCACGGCCGTGCTCAGCCTCGCCACGCCGGGCACCGCCACCGCCCAGGCGGCCGACACCTGGCAGTTCCGCTGCCCCGCCGCCGGCACCACGGTGGACCAGTCCAGCGGCACCTCCATCCGCTTCCGCGCCGAGGCGCCGAACAACCCGGGCAGCTGCATCGTGGCCGGCGGCCAGCGCCGCCTGCTGGGCTACTGGTCGGTGGGCGAGGCCTTCTACCGCGCCGGCGGCCAGCGCATCGCCAACGCGGTGGCGAGCGGGCTGGACCTGCGGGGCGTCCAGCCGGTGACCTTCGACTACTTCGGCACCAACCGCACCGGCGAGAGCATCCACATCCAGGAGACCTGGGGCGGCGCGGCGGGCGGGTCCATGACCACCCCGGCCGGCACCTTCGACACCGTGCGGGTGGACCGCGAGTTCCAGGTGATCGGCTCGGCCTTCCGCTACACGCAGTCGGTCTGGTTCGACCGCGCGACCAACGTGCCGGTGGCGGCGCGGATCGAGCACCGCAACCCGATCCAGGCGCCGTCGCTGGTCAATTGGGTGGCGACGGAGATCACGCGCCCGGCGATGGCGGCACGCTGACGCCCTCCCTCCTCCGGGATGCCGGGGCCGTACGGTTCGCCGTGCGGCCCTTTCGGCGTCGGCTCAGTTCGGGCCGCGGCCCGGGCGCACCGCCGCCGGCCCGTCGCCGGGCTGGTTGACGGCGCGTGGCATGCCCGCGCCGCCGGCGGGGCTCGGCCCGGCATCCGGCCGGTGGGTGTCCCCGGCCTCGTTGTGCAGGTGAGCGGGGGCGCCGCCGCCATCGGCGCGGTTCTGCCCGGTGGCTGGGACATGCGGCGCCGGCCCGTCGGTGTTGCTGTCCATGTGCGGTCCCGGCGGGTGGGCGCCGGGCGCCGTGGTCATCGGCGCCTGGGCCAGCGCGGCGCCCGCGGCGAGGGTGACGGCGAGCAGCGCGGCGGGAAGGAGGCGGAGGGTCATGGGGCGTGTTCCCTTGATGTGTTGCGACCCTCCCCAGGTAGCGCTCCGTCCCGCACCTCGGGTGTCGGGCGCGCGACAAAGTGTTGCCGCCCGCGCTCAGCCGCCCGGCAGGGCGAGGCGCACCAGCAGCCCGCCCTCCGGCGCCGCGCCCAGCGCCAGCTCGCCGCCCTCGGCCCGCGCGAAGCTGGCCGCCGTCGGCAGGCCCAGGCCGACGCCGCTGCCACCCCGTGCCGGGTCCAGCCGGGTAAAGGGCTGCAACGCCCGCTCCCGCTGATCCGGCGGGATGCCGGCGCCGGAATCCCGCACCTCCACCACCACCGCGGCACCCTCGCGGCGCAGCGCCAACACCACGGGGGCGGCGCCGTGGTGCAGCGCATTGCCGAGCAGGTTGGCGACGGCGCGCTTGGCCGCCACCCGGCGCAGCGGCAGCACCAGGTGCCCCGGCCCCTCGTAGCGGACATCCTGCCCGGCATCGGCGGCGTCGTCCGCCAGGGTCTGCATGATGGCGGCGAGGTCCGTCGCCACGGCGGGCTCGGCGTCGCGCCCCTCGCGGAAATAGTCCAGCACGCCGGAGACCATCGCCTCCATCTCCGCCACCTCGGCCTCGATGCGCGCGCGCTCCTCGCCCTCGGGCAGGAAGCCCGCGCGCAGGCGCAGCCGGGCCAGGGGGGTGCGCAGGTCGTGGCTCAGCGCGGCCAGCGCCTCGGTGCGGTCCTCGATCAGCCGGGCGATGCGCGCCTGCATGCTGTTGAAGGCCAGCGCCGCGTGGCGCACCTCTCGCGGGCCCGTCGTGGAGAGGCGGATGGCGCCGGGCTCGCGCCCCACGCGGTCGGCGGCGGCGGCCAGGCGGCGCAGCGGCCCGGTCATCCAGGCGACGATGGGGATGGCGGCGGCCAGGATGCCGATCGCCATGGCCGCCACCGACAGCCAGTCGCCCCAGGAGATCGGCAGGCCGTGGCTCGGCAGGTCGTGCACCTCGAACACCACCCAGCCGCCGCCGGGCGCGGGCCAGGCGCCGCGCATGTGGTGGTCCGAATGGCCGCCGTTGACGGACAGCGCCACCGCGGCGTCGGCCAGGCGGCGGCGCAGCTCGGCGAAGGCGCCGTCGGGCAGGGTGCCGCCGGGGGGCGCCTCCTCGCTCCAGCGCAGGGCGAGGCCGGGCAGCGACAGGGCGCGCAGGGCGGCGTCCTTCTCGCCGGGCGCGCGGGCGGCGGCGACGGCGCTGGCGGCCAGGATGCGGTCGGCCGCCCGCGCCTCGAAGGCCGTCAGCTCCGCGCCGTGCAGCGCGCGCTCGTGCACGGCCATGGAGCCCAGGTGCAGCAGCCCCAGCCCGCCCACCAGCAGCCAGACGGTGCGCCCGGCCAGGCTGTCCGCGCCCAGCAGCCGCAGCCAGCGTGTCACTCGCGCGAGACCGCGGGCACGAAGACGTAGCCGGAGCCGCGGACGGTCTTGATGATCGGCGGGCTCTCGTCGTCCGGCTCGATCTTGCGGCGCAGGCGGCTCACCTGCACGTCCACCGCTCGGTCTGAGGCCTCGACGCTCATTCGCCGCTTGGCGACCTCCATCAGCTGCTCGCGCGTCAGCACGCGCTGCGGGTGCTCCAGGAAGGCCAGCAGCAGGTCGTACTCGGCCCCCGAGAGGTCCACGACGGCGCCGGCGGGCGAGAGCAGCTCGCGCGCCTTCACGTCCAGCGTCCAGCCGGCGAAGCGCAGCCGGCGGGCCGCGGCCTCCCGGCCAAGGTCGGCGCGCGCGCGGCGCAGCACGGCGCGCACGCGCGCCACGAACTCGCGCGGCGCGAAGGGCTTGGCCACGTAGTCGTCGGCGCCCATCTCCAGGCCCACCACGCGGTCCGTCTCGTCGCCGCGGGCGGTGAGCATGATGACCGGCACCGCGCTCTGCGCCCGCAGGCGCCGGCACAGGTCCAGCCCCGAGGCGCCGGGGAGCATGATGTCCAGCACCACGAGGTCCACCGGCGCGGCGGCGTTGGCCAGCACCTCGAACATCTCCCGGCCGTCTCGCGCGCCGGAGACGCGGAACCCCGCCTCGCGCAGCAGGCGGGAGACGAGCAGGCGCATCTCGCCGTCATCCTCGACGATCAGCAGGTGCGCCTCGGGGTCGAGCAGGCGCTGGTCGCGCTCGCCCTCCGTCACGGGATGGCGGCGAACCGGACGGAGCGCTGCGGCTGCCCGGGCAGGGTGAGGGTGGCGACCACGCGGGCGCCGCGCGCCGCGAACTCGCCCCGGCCCACCAGGTAGGCGTCGTCCGGGCCCATCTCCAGCCGGATGGCGTGGTTGCGCCCGCCGGACTGCACGACGGCGCTGCCGGAGGCGCCGCGCGCGGTGGCCGGGCGGTCCTGCGCGTCCAGCACGTGGATGCGGATCTCGCCGTCGCGCGCCACCAGCTCGACATGGGTGCTGCCGGCCTCGCCGATCGGCCCACCATGCGGGCCGGTGGTGTTGCCGTGGGCGCGCGCGCGGGCGGGCAGGGCCAGCAGCGAGGCGGCGAGGAGGAGGCGTCGGTGCATCATGGCGTTCTCCGTGGTTCAGAAGGTTTCGGCAACGGCCCCGGCCGGGGCGGCCTCGCGCCGGGCCTGCTCCTCGGCGCGGATGCGCTCCAGCGCCGGGCGGCCGTAGCGGTGGAACAGGATGGGCGTCACGAAGGTGTCCAGCAGCGTGGCGCTCACCAGCCCGCCCAGGATCGTGACGGCCACCGGGTGCAGGATCTCCTTGCCCGGCGCGTCGGCGCCGATGGTGAGCGGGATGAGCGCCAGCCCGGCGGAGAGCGCGGTCATCAGGACCGGCGTCAGGCGCTCGGCGCTGCCGCGCAGGATCAGCGCCAGCCCCCAGCGCTCGCCCTCGTGCAGGGCGAGGTTGAGGTAGTGGCTGATCTTGAGGATGCCGTTGCGCGCGGCGATGCCCGTCAGCGTCACGAAGCCGACGAGGGTGGCCACGGAGAGCGGCTGCTCCGCGATCCAGATCGCCGCCACCGCGCCGATCAGCGCCAGCGGCACGTTGCCCATGATGATGAGCGCGAGCGTGGCCGAACGGTAGCGCGAGTAGAGGACGGTGAAGATCATCGCCAGCGACAGCGCGGCGAGCACGGCGATGGTGCGCATCGCCTCCTCCTGCGCCTGGAAGGTGCCCTCCAGGCTGGTGGAGGTGCCGGGGGGCAGCTCCATGCGCGCCAGCTCCGCGCGGATGCCGGCCACCACCTGGGCCATGTCGGTGCGGCCATCCGTGTTGGCCTGCACGACGATGCGCCGCCGCGCGCCCTCGCGCAGCACCTGGTTCGGCCCGTCCGCGTCTTCCACCCGCGCCAGCAGGCGCAGCGGCACGCGCCCGCCCGGCGTCTCCACCAGCGCGTCGGCCAGGGCGGCGGTGGTGCGCTCGGCGTCGGCAAGTCGCATGACGAGGTCGTAGCGCCGCGCGCCGTCCATGATCTGCGAGACGACGACGCCGCCGGTCAGCGCCTGCATCTTCTCCAGCAGGGCGGCGGTGGAGACGCCGTAGAGCGAGGCGCGCTCGTGGTCGATGGCGATGCGCAGCTGCGGCACCCGCACCTGGCGCTCGAGCTGGAGGTCCACCAGGCCGGGCACGTTGGCGGCGAGGCGCGCGCGGATGGTCTCGGCCAGGGTGCGCAGCGTGTCCAGGTCGTCGCCGAACACCTTGAGCGCGATCTGCGCCTGCACGCCGGACAGCATGTGCTCCAGCCGGTGGGAGATCGGCTGGCCGATGCTGACCGCACCGGGCAGCACGGACAGGCGGCCGCGCAGGTCGGCCAGCACCTCGGCACGCGAGCGGCGGCTGGGCGCGAGGTCCACGTCCAGCTCGGAGCGGTGCACGCCCTCGGCGTGCTCGTCCAGCTCGGCGCGGCCGGTGCGGCGGCCGACGCCGCGCACCTCGGGCACGCCGCGCACCAGCACCTCCGCCACGCGGCCCAGCTCGCTCGACTGGTTGAGCGAGATGCCGGGCTGGAAGGTGAGGTTGACCAGGACCGTGCCCTCGTTGAAGGCGGGCAGGAAGGCGCGCGGCAGGAAGGGCACGGAGGCGCCGGCCAGCAGCACCGCGCCGCCGGCGGCCGCCAGAACCGCGCCGCGCCGCGCGAAGGCCCAGCGCAGCAGCCGGTCGTTCAGCGCCTTGAGCCTGCGGACCAGCCAGCCCTCGTGTTCGCCGAGGTTCCTCATGCGCGGCAGCAGGAAGTAGCACAGCACCGGCGTGACGGTGATGCTGACCACCAGCGAGGCGAGGATGGCGGTGATGTAGGCCACGCCCAGCGGCGCGAAGAGCCGCCCCTCGATGCCGGTGAGCGCGAAGAGCGGCAGGAAGACCAGGATGATGATCATCGTCGCGTAGACGATGCCCGAGCGCACCTCCATGCTGGCGGCCGCGATCACCTGCAGCACGGGTGCCGGCTCCGGCAGGTGGCGGTTCTCGCCAAGGCGTCGGAACACGTTCTCCACGTCCACCACCGCGTCGTCCACCAGCTCCCCCACCGCGATGGCGATGCCGCCCAGCGTCATGGTGTTGATGGACAGGCCGAGCGCCGAGAAGACGATCACCGTCAGCAAGATGGAGAGCGGGATGGCGGTGAGCGAGATGAAGGTGGTGCGCGCGTTCAGCAGGAAGGCGAACAGCACGATGGTCACCACCACCGCCGCCTCCAGCAGCACCTTCTGCAGGTTGGCGATGGATGTCTGGATGAAGTTGGCCTGGCGGAACTTCACCCGGTCCGCGCGCACGCCGCGCGGCATGGCGGCCTGCAGCTCGCCCAGCGCCCGCTCCACCGCCTCGGTCAGCCGGATGGTGTCGGCGCCGGGCTGCTTTTGTACGCCCAGGATCACGGCCGGGCCGCCATCCACGCCCGCGTCGCCGCGGCGGAAGCGGGCGCCGAAATCCACCTCCGCCACCTGGCGCAGCAGGATCGGCTGGCCCTCGCGGAAGGCGACCGGGGCGTTGCGGAGATCCTCCAGCGCCACGGTCCGGCCCAGGTTGCGGATGAGGAACTCCCGCCCTGCCTGGTCCACGTAGCCGCCGCCGGCATTGGTGCCGAACTGGCGCAGCGCCGCCTGGAGCTGCTCGAAGGTGACGTCCAGCGCCTGGAGCCGCCGCAGGTCGGGCATGACGCGGAACTGCCGCACCTCGCCGCCGATGGGGATGACCTGGGAGACGCCGGGGATGGTGAGCAGGCGCGGGCGCATCACCCAGTCGGCCAGGGTGCGCAGCTCCATCGGCGAGACGGAGCCGTCGGCCGGCGCCGTCATCGCCACCAGCATGATCTCGCCCATGATGGAGGAGACGGGCGCCATCACCGGCTGCACGCGCGGCGGCATCTGGGCCTGGACCTGCCCCAGCCGCTCGCCCACCTGCTGGCGGGCGCGCCAGATGTCGGCGCCCCAGTCGAACTCCACGAAGACGATGGACAGGCCGACGGAGGAGACGGAGCGCACGCGGGTGACGCCGGGCAGGCCGTTCATCGCCGTCTCGATGGGGAAAGAGACGAGCTGCTCGGCCTCCTCCGGCGCCATGCCCTCGGCCTCCGTCATCAGCACGACGGTGGGCTTGTTGAGGTCGGGGAAGACGTCCACCGGCATGCGGGTGAGCGTCCAGGCGCCATAGGCGGTGACGATCGCCGCCGCCACCAGCACGAAGAGCCGGTTGCGGAGCGAGAAGGAGACGAGGGTGTTGAACAGCATGGCTCAGCGCACCTGCGCCACCAGGCCGGCGCCCTGGACGACGATGCGCCGCCCCGGCTCGATGCCCGCCGTCACCACCACCCGCGCGCCGTCCAGCGGCTGCACTCGCACCGGGCGCGGCGCGAAGCGCTCGGCGCTGGTGTGCTCGTACACCACGGGCGGCCCCTCGGCGGAGCGCACCACTGCCTCGGCCGGCAGCACGATGCCCTCCACGTTGCGGCGGGTGCGTAGCAGCACCACCACCGGCGCGCCGATCGCGACCTCGCCGGGTGGGGCCAGCACGCGGAAGTTCAGCGGCACCGCCTGCTGGCGCACCGCCAGGCCGCGGCCGGCGAATTCCAGCTCCAGCGTGCGGCCGTCGCCCAGCACGGCGCTGGCGCCGGCGATGCCTTCCAGCCCCGCGCGGTCGAAGGCCAGCGCCTCCACCCACAGCCGCGCCGGGTCCACGATCTCGAAGACCGGCACCTGGCTGTCCACCAGCTGGCCCAGCGCCGCGCGCACCACCGAGACGACGCCCGAGACCGGCGCCACCAGCGCCTCGCGTCCCGAGAGCGCCGGCTGGATGGCGGCGCGGCGCTGGCGCGCGCCGGCGAGCTCGGCCTGCGCCTCGGAGATCTCGCGCTCGGAGACGGAGCCGCGCAGGGCCACCAGGCGGCGCACCCGCGCCTCCAGGATGGTGAGCTGGGCGTCCAGCTCGGCGGCGTTCTGGACCAGCGCGCCGCGCTCGGCCGCGGAGTAGGAGGGCGTGACGTAGGCCAGCACCTGGCCGCGCTCCACCCGCTGGCCCAGCGTCGGCAGGCCGCGCTCGCCCGGCTCCAGCCGCCCGGGCTGGGAGGACTGCACGCGGCCCGACGCGTTGGGGTCCGGCACCAGGGTGCCGACCATCTGCGTGGTCGCCAGCGCCTCGCCGCGCGCCGCCACCTGGGTGCGCACGGTCAGCAGCCGCTGCGAGGCCTTGGGCATGAAGACGGTGCCGTCATCCATCCGCCGCGGCGGCTCCGCCACCGGCTGGGCCAGGGCGGGCTGGGCAGCGGCGGCCAGCGCCAGCAGCAGCGCGGCGACGGGGGCGGCGACGCGGCGGCGCTCCGGCGCCGGCGCGGCGGTGGGCGGCTCGGGCTCCACCATCGGCGGCAGCGGACGCGGCGCGGCGAGGCGGCCGATGCCGATGCCCAGCAGCAGCAGCGCCAGCCCGCCGCCCAGCAGCACCGGCGCCTCGCGCAGCGCCTCCAGCCAGCCATGCGCCTCCGCAGCATCGGAATGCGGGGCGGGCACCTCCAGCGCGCCGGTCAGCAGGTCCATCTCCTCGCCCGCGGTCACGCTGAAGATGAGGTCGAGCGGCCCGGGCTGCGCCAGGCGCGGGTGGCGCAGCGCGAAGACGCCGATGCCCAGGCGCTCGGCCGCCACCTCCTGCCCGTCCAGCGTTACGGACAGGGCGCCGTCCACCGGCGCGTTGTCCGCCCAGCGGTCGAGGTGCAGCAGCAGCACGCCGCCGGGCTGGAGCACGCCCACGATCTCGAACAGCTCGCTCTCGGCCTCCACGCGCGGCAGGGCGTTGCCGGCGGCGGGCTTCTCATCGTCGTGGCCCTCATGGGCGCGGGCAGGGGCGAGCAGGGGCAGGACCAGCAGCGTGGCCAGCAGCAGGCGGCGGAGGATGGTCACGGTTCGACCCCGAGGATCTGGTTGATGACGGAGGCGGCGCGGTCGCGCTCCACCCGGGCGCGGCGCCGCTGGGCGTCGGCCTGGGCGAGCTGGGCGCGGGCGCGCGTCACCTCGATGAAGGGCAGGTTGCCGCCGCGGAAGGCGGCTTCGACCAGCCCGGCCTGCTCGGCCAGGGCGCGGTGGCGCGCCTCGGTGATGCCGACCAGCGCCTCCGCATCCTCGCGCTGGGCACGGGCGCGGCGCTCGGCGTTCTCGAAGGCGCGGGCGACGGCGAGAAGCTGCGCCTCGGCCGCCGTCGCTTCCGCACGGGCGGTGGCCACGCGCTCCTGCACGGCCGGGGCGTAGGCAAAGGGGATGCGGATGCCGATCACCGGGCGGTCCCGCCATTGCTCGCCGAAGCCGTCGCGCTCCCGCCGCCAGCCCGCGAAGACCGTGGGGCTGGCGCGGTCGCGGGCCTGGGCCAAGCGTTCCTCGGCCCGCGCGAGGTCGAGGCTGGTGCGCGCCAGTGCCGCCTGCGGCAGGTCCCGCAGGGCGGCGCCGGGCACGGCGTGGCGGGCGATGGGCTCCGGCCCGCCCGCCCCCGGATCCTGGCCGGTGAGGGTGCGGAACGCCAGGGCGGCGTCGCGCGCCTGCGCCTCGGCCAGGCGCAGCGCCGCCTCGGCGTCGCGCTCTTCCGCCTGGGCCACCAGCAGGTCGGTGCGCGGGGCGTTGCCGCCGCCGACCTGGCGCGCGGTGTCCCGGGAAAGGCTGCGGGCGGCCGCCAGCCGGGCCCGCGCCGCCTCGCGCTCCGCCAGGGCAAGGGCCCAGGCCCAATAGGCTTCGCGCAGCTCGCCCGCCAGGGTGATGCGGGCGACGCGCAGCCGCGCCTCCAGCTGCGCCTCCTGCGCGGTGACGCTGCCGCCCAGGGCGCGGCGCTCGCCGGGGAGCCAGAGCGGGACGTCGCCGCCGAGCTCGAACTCCTGGTAGCCGGTGTTGCCCGGGTTCACCTGGGTGCGCCAGGACGGCGCGATGGTCGGGGCGCCGGGCAGCGTCGCCTGCGCGCCGCGGCGGCGGGCGGCGAGCACCTCCCGCTGCGCGTCCAGGGCGCGGATCTCGGCGCTGAGGGTGACGGCGGCGGCGAAGCCCGAGCGGAGATCCGCGGCCTGGGCCACCACCGGCAGCGCGGCCAGGATGCCGGCCAGGGCCCAGATGCGCATCGCCACCACCGTATCGCCTCCTGCCGGGACCGTCCTGGCGGGGTGGTGCCACCGGGCACATGTCGGCGCGCTGCACGATCGTGACAAAACATTGCAGGTGGCGTCGGTCGGCGAAGAGCGGGATAGGGGGCGGGGTCAGAGGGGATCGAAGCTGCCAGCCGTGCGCCAGGGCCAAAGCGGCAGGGTCTTCCCGCTGGGGAGACAGGTCGCCGCCCAATGGGAGTGGAGGCAGGCGCTGCAGGGGCAAGAAAGATAGGCTGCGCTCCATGAGAGCGCAGCCTCTTGCTCCTGCAATCTATCTTCGTTGGCGCGTCAGGCGGCCCGCTTCCACGCCTTGAGGCGCTCCGAAGCCCCGTGCATCAGTGCCCGGCAGTACCCCATCATGGCAGGCCAGAGCGGCGCATCCGGATGGCCCAGCAAGGCTTCGAGCGCCACGCAGACCGCGACGTGCTCGGCCACGCTGGGCCTCCTCCGGGCGCATTCCTCGCAATGGCACGACTGATGCATGGCGTTGATCATCGCCGTCCAGTCAGGGGACGTTCCACGTCGCACGCCCCAGCACATCACGGCGACATCGCCGGCGAGGTCGAAGGGCAGCCGGTGCATGCGCTTCATCTTCCGCATGGCGGCGCGCGGGACATTGATCGTGGACGACCAATCCATCCCGCCTCGCACGTTCGGGTCCGGCTCGACTGCCAGGGTTGCCGTGACCGGCGTGACACCCATGAATTCACCAAGGGCGAGAGGGGCGGCGCGGTAGAGCGCATTGAAGCGCCGGGCATGCGCCGAGACACGGATGGGAGACGACATCAGACGTGCCGTGCGTTCGTTGTTCAGGGCCGGAGCCAGATGGGCAAGTGGGTTGTGCATGGTCGATCCTTTGACCGCGATGACGGGAATGAGGGGTTGGATGGCATCGGCTGAAGCCGTTCACGTGCGGTGGAGCGCGTGCCGATCCCGCGGATGAAAGCCCGGGCAGGCCACCCAAGGATCCCCGTCGTCTCCGAGACGCCAACCAGGATGACGCAGGGCGGCATCGCATCCGCGCGGTGCCCGCGGCACCGCGCAGCAAGCCGATCCGTGGCGGCACGGGCTGCTCGAAGGGCGCTGCGGAGGTGGGTGCGGTTCTCACCAACCATCATCGAATGCATACGCCACTACGGGCAAGGAAATCGCACATGCGATTTGGACGATTCCCGTCCCTGTGCCCCATGTCGGGACCGCGCGGGATCAGGATGAGAGTGGGACGTCGGCGATGGCGCAGGCGACGGCCTTCGGCTGGCGATGGACGTGCTGGTTCCCGAATGCCACTCACCGGGAGTCGCGCGTCGGCACGCGCAGGGTGCGCATATCCGGGCCTGATCCGGTGCGCGCCTCGTCCCCACGCCCATGCGGTATGGCGAAGGTGGCGTCCCTGCCGCCCACGCTGTCCAGCATGACCATTGGAGGTGAGACGTCGAAGCGCTGGTCCATGATGCTGCGTCCGGCGGCCATTGCGCCCAGTCCACGGCGCAGGTGTGCGAGGTCGTCCAGCGATACTGAGGTGATCACTCTGATCGGCGCCCATCCCTGCCTGATCTGGAGCCGGTTGCGCCGCCGCAGCCAGCGGGCGCTCTCCCTGGCGTCCTGGCACAGCACCTGCAGCGCCGTGGCCACGCCGAGCAGCACCGACAGCCGCAGCAGTACGCCCTCCGGAAGAATCACCACGCGCCCCCGCCGGGCCTGCATCCTCCAGGTCAACCATGTCGCTGGCGCCACGCCACCCAGCGCCGCGCACTGCTGTGCCGACGTCAGGCGCCAGGACCTGGCAAGACGCAGGAGGGCGCGCAGGCCCGGCCCTGAGAAGCGGATCCGGTCGCGGCGGCCCATCCGCCGCCAGCCGTGCCGACGCGCTGAACGGGCGCCGCTGCGATGATCGGCAGTCACGGCCTTTGTCCGCGCCGCGTCGCCCCCTCGCTACCCATCGGCGCCCGTCCACCGACGAGCCCAAGTGCCCAGCGCAGCGCCGGTTGCCCCGCGCTCGCGCCGACCAGCCGAAGCCGCCGCCGAATGCCCTCCTCGCTCAGCCTCTCCGCCCGCAGCGGCTGCAGTTCGGGATCGTCCTGGACCAAGCGGGCCAACTCACGCTGCCCACCACTCAGGACGCGCCCGCCCGGTATGCGGACGATGATCACGGTGCGCCGGTCCGCGGTGGGCGCCAGCAATTGGGCGAGCAGTGCGCCGCCCGGCATCGCCGTTGGGTCCGTGCCATGGCGTTCCAGGCCGCGCAGCCGGTGTTGCAACGTCGCGAAGGGCATATCCGTGCGCGCGGCAAAGGCGCGCAGTGTCAGCTGTCTTGGTCCCGCCGGGCCATCCGGATCAGGAAGCAGCACGACCCGCCGCCCCTGCTTGGTCTGACCATGGCGCCGGCGATCGGCGGCGAGGTCGGCCTGCGCGCCGAGTCCGGCCTGCCTGGCCCGGTGCAGGCGCGAGCGCAGCGTCGGCACCGGCGCCAAGTCGGCGAGGTCGCGCAGGTGCCCGTGCCGCCGACCATGGGCCACGACCCCGCCGATGCGCTCGCCCCGCCGGTCGCCGTGCGGCGCCACGCCCAGCGCCTCCTGCACCGGCCAGCCCAGGCCGACGCGGGCATGCGCGAGGCCGAGCGCGGGCACATGCAATCCCTCAGTGGTCCAGGCCGTCACATGCGCCGGTGACGCCGCCTCCCACTGCGCGCGCCACCATGCGCAGGCCTCGCCGAACGACGCGAAGCCCCGCACCCGGCCATCCGGCCCGCGCAGCCGCGTCTGGCGGCTGTTGCCCGGCCCACCGACCGAGGCGCCGCCCGGCATCTGGTTGAAGCCGCCCGGTGCCGCCGTGGCCAGCGACGCAATCAAGTCCTTCTCCCGCCACCGGGCGGCCATCACGTCCGGCACCATCTCCAGCACTGTGATGGAAAAGGCCTGTTCGAGGCTGTCGCCCCGCTCGCGCGCCGCGCGCATGGCGGCACCCAGCGAGCCGTGGCGGTGGCGATGCCCGGCCCGGCCCGCGTGGTACCAGTGCGCCCGCAGGCGGGCCTGCTCTGGCCGGGCGGTGAGCCCGACATAGCCCCGGCCCGTGGCGATCTCGGTGACGAGGTAGAGGCGGAACGGCCCTTCGACCGGTGCCGCGCCGGTGGTGGGCACGCCCCGCGACGACGGCAGAGGCACGGTGCCCGCACCCTGCATTTCGGGTGACGGCTGGCGGATCGTGATCGTCTCCGGCAACGCTCTCAAGGACGTTGCAGCCGATACGTCCGTGGTGGGCGGCACGGGCAGGTCCGTCCTGGCCAAGGAGCCGCGTCGGGTCATGCCCGCGCCCCCACCTCGAGCCAACCCAGCACGGTCCGCAAGTCCTGCTCCACCCTGAGCATGCGCCCGCCGCCAATGAGCATCACCGTCGCCCCGTCCGCGGTCTCGCACAGCGCCGCGACGGCGGATGCGCAGAGTGCGTGACAGGTGCCATCAACGTCGCGGATGATGATGAAGCGCCCGATCCGGGTGCCGTCAGCCAACGGAGCCACCATCGAGTTCATCCCCGTATCCTCCCCACCCTCTCGAGACACCGCACCCCTCATCGCCGTGCCTCCCCGGCCTGCGCGGCCTCCGGCTCGTCTGCATCGGCGGCGGGGTCGCTGATGCCGTGCGCCCCCAGCAGCTTGGCGATGGCCTGGCCGTCCAGGCGGCCCGTCCCCAGCAGGGTGCCAGCGATGTCGTTGACCAAGGCGGTGTTCGCCCTGACAAGGTCGCGAGCGCCCGCATAGGCGCTCGTCAGGAGCTCCTGCACGCTTTCTCGCAGATCGGGAGGCAGCAGCGCCCGCGTGCCGGGGTCCGACAGGTGCTCCGGCGGCCCGTGCCAGCACAGCGCCTCCGGTTCGCAGCCGACCCCATGCGCGCCCAGCAACGTCAGTGCCATCCTGGTGGCGAGGGCGAGATCGGACTGCGGGCTGCCACCCGCGCCGGAGGACGCGACGCCCAGGAGTTCCTCCTCGGCTGCCCGCCCTGCCAACTGGGCCCGCAAGGTCAGCCACAGGCTGCGCGGCGTGTGCAACGGCGGCACGGCCGGGTTGCGATCGGGATGCAGCTCGGTCGCCCCGGCGAGCGGCCCGCGCAGGGTGAGGCGGGCTTCGAGCACGCAGCCCGGCGCGGCTGCCTCGTAGGCGAGGACATGCCCCGCCTCGTGAATCGCGGTCCGATGGCGCAGCGCGGGTGTGACCGGCGGCCGCCCCGGTCCGAGGACTGTCCGAAGGTCCGCGGCGGTCACGCTCCGGCCCTGGGCGGCGGCGCGCCGCCGGGCATCGCGGCACCAGCGTTCGACCACCGCACCCGTCGCCTCGCGCTCGAGCGCGGCATGGCCGAGGTCCAGCAGGTCGTCCTCCGAGACGGGCATGCCGTGATCGACACTTCCGTCGCCGCCCCCACGCCCGCGGCCGAGATGGACCCGTAGGATCTCCACAAGCGCCTCGGCGTCGGGCAGCGGCACGGGGATGACCTCCTCGAGCCGCCCGGGCCGGAGCAGGGCAGGGTCCAGGTCACTCGGATCGTTGCAGGTGCCCACCACCACGACACCATCGCGCGGCAGGGCGCCGTCCAGCAGCTCCAGCAGCCCATTGACCACCTGCAGCACGTAGTCGCGGTGCCGGTGCCGGATTGAGGCGCGGGAGGGGAAGCTGTCGATTTCGTCGATGAGCAGCACGCAGGGCGCCTGACGTCGGGCGGTGGCGAAGCAGTCGCGCATACTCCGCAGCAGATCGCCCAGGTGTCCGTCCCGGCTGCCTTGCCACTCCGCGAGGCTCCCGGTGACCAGCGGCACCTCGGCCTCGGCGGCCATGGCACGGACGATCGTGCTCTTGCCCGTGCCGGGCGGTCCGGCGAGCACGGCACCGCGGCACAGCTCGGTCCATGGCAGCGCGCCGGACCTGTAGGCCCGGAGATCGGCCGCGACCTGTCGCGCCCACGGCCCGGCGGCGCCCATGCCCGGCAAGTCGTCCAGCCGCACCTCCCGCCGCAGGTCGCGCCGGGCTACGGGCCGCGCTGCCCCGCCATCGCCCTCCGGATCGGCCTCCTCCGTCCAGGGTGCGTGATGGGGGTCGAGCATCCGGTCGAGGTGATCGAGCATCTGCTGCGCCGAGATCCCAGGGCGGTCGGCGAGCAGCAGGTGCAGCGGCAGCACCTCCGCGGCCCGGCCTGCCAGCCCTGGCGGCACGATGGGCAGGGCGGCATGCGGGACGCTGCCCTCGGCCTCGCCGCGCAGCAGCAGGGCGAGGTCCGCGAGCAGGGCGGCGTCGGGCAGGCCGACGCGCAGCCCCTGCTGCACGCCGAGGCGCACCGTCGGATGGACCATGCCGGGGTCGGCGGCGAGCACGTGGACCGGACGCCCCTGGGACAGCGCGCTGAGGAACTCGGCCTCCGCCATGCGCGGCGCCGCACCGCGGACGCGGATCACATACGCGCCCCGGCGGGAGCCGATGCGCTTGCCTTGCTGCTGACGCACCCGCACCGCGACCAGCCGCGGGTCGCCCAGCTCGCGCTCCAGTGCGGCGACCTCCCCCCGCTCGGCCTGGCGGTCATGCTCCTCGGTGACGCACGACCAGGCGTAGCCGACATCGTCCAGCCACTCGAGCGAGGGCATTCGGAGCAGGGAGATGCTCCTCGGGGCAGCAGCCGTCGCCAGGAAGCCGGGCCGGGTGGCGAGGGCACGCCGGAGCAGGAGCAAGCCGCACAGGCTGGCGGCGCCGCGCTCCCGGCACAGCGCCTCCGCGGTCGGGGGCTCATTGTCCGGCAGGGCGACATCATCCAGGTGCAGGCCAGCCTCGAGTTCGGCCATGGCGTTCCGCTCCGCCTCATCGTCGAAGACAGCCTCGTCGTCCTCCGTGCCCGACCATGTCTGCTCCCTCGGCTCAGCCACGGCGCGGCGCTCCGGCCTGGGGATCGGGCTGCCCGAGCACGTAGAAGCGCGACACCGTCCTGACCCAGGAATGCGTGGGGGCATGGACGATGACGGGCGAGGTGGAGACCGGCCCGTCGGGCAGGCGGGGATGGCCCTGGACGGTGCCGACCAGGAAACCGACGGGCTGCTGGTGCCAGCGCCAGCCCTCGAGCAGCGGGGCCGCGGTCAACTCGGCGGGCGTGGGCGCCGTGTCGGCGGCCATGCGGCGCAGGTCGGCGGCGAGGGTCTCGTAGCGCGCGGCGGCGTCGTGCAGGGCATGGGCGCTGCGCTCGATGGTATTGGGCGAGAGGATCAAGGGCATGGGCATCTCCGGGGCCAGGGCGGCGTGGACGTACCGGTAGCCCGGGTGCGGGATGGAAAGCAACACGAAATGTATTGAACAGATACACGACAATTGGCGGGCACACCCGGCCGCCCGGTCCATCCACCGCCGGGATGAAGCGGTCGGTGTCACGTGGCGCCAGCGAGGGCGCCGCGCCAGCGCTGCCAGTGCGCGGTCGCGCCATGGTCGGTCTGCCGGGCGCCGTGTCCGGCTCCCCGCGACGCCGGAGGCAACACGCCGAGATGCACGGTCCGTGTTATCGCTGCTGGAAGTAGCGGAGGCGGGAGGGCAGCATGGCCATGGCAGGAACCAAGGGCACACGGGCCAAGCAGGGCGGCGGCAAGGGCGGGAACGAGACGCCCCGTCCAGCCGAGATGCCGCCCGCCGCCGATGATGCTGGAGCACTCCCCCCGTTCGCGCAGCGGCTACGCGCCCGGGCCAGGCATCTCGGTTTGTCGGACGCCGAGGTCGCCCGGCGCGCGGGCCTGGGACAGCCGCGGTACTCCAATTACTCGAACGGCATCCGCGAGCCCGCCTTGGACGTATTGGTCGCCATCGCCCGGGCGCTCGAAACCACGCCCGACAGGCTGCTCGGCGTCGCCGCCGACATCGACACCGCCCAGCCGGGCAACGGACCTGCCGACCAGCCCCGCCTGCACCGTGACCTCCAGGATCTCCTCGATCTCGTGGCGCTGCTGCCGCCAGACCGCCACCGCCTCGCGGTGGCACTCTTGCGCGCCGTGCTGCACGAGGGGGCGGGCGGCGGCGGCGGGGAGACCGCGTCCCGAGGGACGGGCGCGATCGCGTCCAAAGGTACGGCCGCCGCCGCGAAGGGTGCTGGCCGCCCCACCCCGTCCAAGCGGGCCCGGACACCCAAGTCGTCGCGGTAGGCGGGGGCATTTTTCTGGGATTTTCCGGCGTCCCGCCTCGGCCGGTGCCGAGTGGAAACTGACCCGGGCCAAGGATGCCTCGCAGTGGCCCCTGCCGCGAAGACGCCTATCCCCAGGCCATGACGTCTGCGAGATCCGGTCTCTTGCAAGCCTGGGCTTGAGCCTGATGCCAGGGGTCATCGGTGGGGATGGCCGCGGGGAGCCAGGCTTGGCGGTTGTGCCTACGCGGCACGGCGCCAGTCCGGCAGGCAAGAGCCCGGGACATGCTGTCCCGTCCGCCGCGGCACCACCGGTGCACCTCTGGGAGACCAGGGCGATGGACCATGGTGGGCAAGCAGCGGACGGGGGCGGCAGCGCCGCGACAACGGGGGTGCCGCACCCTGCGGGCAGGGTGCCGGGAGGGCGGGCGCAGGGTGCCGGGACGGCGCCGGCAGGGGCAGGGCGGGGTGGGCGCACGCCGCCTGGCGGTGACGACGGCCGGGTGCTGCGGGCGGATCGGCTGCGGGTGCGGGTGCTGCCGGATGAACTGACCCGCTGGCGCCAGGCGGCGAGGGACAGCGGCGCGGCGAGCCTGTCGGGCTGGCTGCGCGCCCTGGCCGATCAGGCCGTGACGACGGGCGATGACCCGCGCGCCTGGCGAGCCGACCTCGACAAGCTGGCACGGGACCTCAATGCGGGCGTCGGGGCGAACGTCAACCAGATCGCGAAGGCTGTGCACGAGGCGCGTAGGCGGGGTGGTGACGCGGCGCAGAACCGGCGCATCGCCCAGGCGGCAGACGCGCTGGCGGCGCTGGCCGCGGACCTCGCCGCCCTGCGCGCCGACCTCGGGGCCGTGCTGCGACCCAGGCACGGACGGCGAAAGCCTCAAGGCGGGACGACGACCCCGCGGGCAAGGACCGGATCGTCCAGGTCGGGAGCCCAGTCATGATCATCGCTGCCACCCGCATCCGGAGCAGCAGCGGCGCAGGCCCGGTGCTGGACCACGTCCTGCGCGGCGACGGCAACGACCGCGTCGCAATCGTGCAGGGCACGGAGGCCGATGTCGCCGACATGGTCGCCACCGCGCGTCATGCAGGCGCGACCTATGCCGTGCGGCACTACACGCTCTCGCCCGCAAAGGAACTCAATGACGCGGATGCCACAGACATCCTCCACGCACTTGGCACGGAGTTCGGGTTCGACCCCGCCGCCGCGCTGCTGGTGCGCCACGACAAGGGACGGGCCGCCACGCGCCTGACCCGCAGGACTGGCGCGCCCCTACCACCGGAGGCGGAGCGGGCCGACGTGCATTGGCATGCCCTGGTGGGCGAGGTGGACCCCGTCACTTTGCGCGTGCTCGACAGCCGCCACTGGCGCGCCCGGCACGAGAAGGTCTCCAGGACCGCGGAACTTCGGTACGGGCACCCCGTCGTGCAGGGGCGCTGGAACCGGGCGGTCCTCGATCACCTCGATCGCGGCGATGCCGACCAACGTCGCCTCGCCGACCGTTTGGTGGCGGCCGGGCTGCGCGAGCGTGTCCGGCCGCGGGCGGTCTATTCCAGCGACCAGCGCCGGGCGCTGGAGCGCGGGCGGCATGACCATCGCGGCTCACCGCTCGACCTGCCCCTGCTGGTTCACCAGCTGCGCGGCGCCTGGTACGACCCGGCCGTCCGTGATGCAGAGGCTCTACGGCAGCGTCTGCGCGGACTGGGCGTGCGGGTGGCCGTCGTCCCGAATGGGAGCGCCATCGGAGCTGCCGACAATCCCGGATCGAGCAGAGGCCGTCTCGTCCTGGAGGGCTGGGACCGCGCGGCGCAGCGCCTCTACGTGGTCGGCTCGCTGCACCGACTGCTGCGCGAATCCCCTGCGAAGATCACGGCACGGCTCGCCAGCCTTGCCCTTGTGCCAGCCGAGGCGGGTGCGCTGCCTGCGCAGGAGAAGCGCATCGCAGGCAACATCCCATCGTCACGACCGACCTCGCCATCACCCGCCCGAGGCGTCATCGGTCCCATGGGTGCGCGCCCGCTGCCCGCGCCGCCGCGGCGGGTCCGGCAGGGCGTTGTCGGTGAGCCCAATCCCAGGCCCGGCCGGTAGGTCCGGGGGAAAGCGCAGGCCCGGACCGGGATGTCCGTCATCAGCGCCAGCCGCCCCGGGTGTCAGGACTACGATGCCCGCCGCCTCGAAGGCGGCCTGCACCCGCGCGAGGTTGCGCCGCTGCAGCCTGGAATGTCCCCGCTCCCAGTCCGCAATGGCGACCCGGCTGACGCCGCACCGGTCGGCGAGGTCGTACTGGCTCCACAGCAGCGCCGCGCGGGCGGCGCGGCTCAGCGGCGCCGTGATGAGGGACAACGCGGGTCGGTTCAGCCCTGGCTCGGGAAGAGCATCTCCGCCGTCAAGATTCTTGTCGTACCCATGATCTGCTTTTTCTGTTGACGTCATGGGAATGCCGTACCAGATATAGCGGACCGATGCACTTGTATCGGAGACGGCAGGACCGGGCGCGGCAACGCCCGGTCCTGCCTGACCACCACGATGCTCACCGAAGGAGCATGATGATGGCTTATGCCAACGATACCCCCTGCACGTCCGGGGGGCCAAGCTCCCTGCGCTCGCTGGGCTTCCTGCTGCCCCTGCCGCGCACCGTACCCGTCACCGGCGCCGTGAGCGCCCTGGGCCTGTGCGAGGGCGCCAGCGCCGTCGTCCTGCCCGTCAGCCACTTCGAGGGGCCGGGGGTCTATTGGGTGGACCCCGGAAAGCCGCGGTTCGTGCGGGTCACCGACCTGCCGGGCAACCTGTTCTGCCTGTCGGACGACCTCGTGGGCGGGCATCGCCGTGTCCTGGACAAGGACGCCTTCGAGGAGGCGGTGCTGGGGCGGTTCCTCACCACCGTGCGCGGCCGCGTCCTCCGCCACGGGGAGGACGCCTGATGCGCGGCCGACACGGCGCGGGGCGGCCCGAGCCGCGCGACGGGGTGGCGGGGACGGCGATCTCCACCCCCACCACACACGACACGCTGCTGCTGCGCCTGTGCGCCAGCGCGCAGGCGCAGGCCGACGAGGCCGAGCGCCTGGGGCGGGTCATCGACCGCGCGTCGCGTCTCGAGGCTGCCCGGCTGGTGGGTCTGCTCGGTCGGGCGCAGCGCTCGGCCCACACGCTGGCGGAGCAGGCTGTGATGTTGCGCCCGCGGACCCTGGAGAGCCTCGCGGCGCTGGCTGCGCTCGCGATCCGCTTGGCGGATCGCGACGAGGATGGCCGCTGCGCGGGGGTCTGCACCAGCCGCTGCCTGCCCATCGCCGTGCTCGAGCATGTGGTGCGGCTGGAACACCTGGGCAGCGTTCCGCCGCAGACGCGGGCCTGACCGAACTCCGGCTGGGCCAAAGCAGCCCGTCGGATCCTTGCCGGCCGGGCCAGCGCGCCCGGCCGGTGCGACTGCACCCACACGCCGCGGTTCACGCCACCGCCCGCTGTGTCACCTCGTTCAGGATGCCGATGATCGCCGCCGCATCGGCCTCGGGGAACACGCCGTCCACGCCCAGGGCGCTCAGCCGCGTGTAGGGGCTCTCGTACAGCCGCCCGGGCTCCACCACGCCGCTGCGCGTCAGGTCCTCGATGATGATGCCCACGAACTCGATCTGCCGGGCGTTCAGCGTCTTGCCCGCCAGGAACCCCGCGAAAGCCTCCTGCGCCGCCGCGCGGTCCAGCCCGACCAGCGAGCGCACGAAGATCCCCAAGCCCTGGTCCTTGGCCCGCTCCAGCTCCGGCGCCGTCCCGGCCTCGGCCAGCATGCGCTCCAGCTCCGCCAGGTCGGTCGGCGTCAGCGGCAGGTTGCGGCGCAGCTTGTTGATGGCGACGTGGTCCTCGTGCGCGCGCAGGAAGGCGCGCGCCGCCTCGCGGAACTTCGCGAAGGCGTCCTCCCGCACGAAGCCCGCGAAGGGCACCTCCACCCCCTCGCCGATCTCGTCGGCGAAGTCGGTGTAGAGGACGGGCAGCCGCCTCGCCTCGATCAGGTGCATCAGGCCGCGCAGGCGGCGGCGGGCCTCCTCGGCCTCCGGCGCCGTCAGCCCCTCCCACCAGCCTTCCCCCTGGATCTGCGTGATCAGCCCGATCTCGGCGGCGATGGCGGGGATGGCGGTGGCCTCGGCCAGCGCGGCGGCGATGTCCTGCACCTTCTGCTTCAGCCGCGCCAGCCCGGCCTCGGCGCCCAGCAGGCAGAGCTGGAGGCGCAGCATGTCCAGGTCGAACAGCTTGGCCTCCAGCCGCTCGGGCTCCAGCTCCGTCGGCAGCCCGGCGATGTCGGCGGCCAGCGCCTCCAGCTCCGCCGCCGCCGGGGCCGCCCAGGCCGGGGCCTGCGCGAAGGCCTCCACCAGCCGCCGGTGCGGGCGGACGATGAAGTTGTGCACGTTCATCGCCGCCACCTCGGCGCGCAGCGTTTCCGCCAGGCCGGCGCGCAGCGGCGCATGGGCCTCGTCCGGCGCGGCGCCCAGCGCCCCCACCAGCGCCAGCCGGGCGCGAAACAGCCGGGTGGACAGGCTCTCGCCCATCGCGCCCTCCACCGTCGGGCCGTCCTGGCTGAAGAACTCCAGGTTCTGGCAGACGTCGAACACGAAGAAGAAGCGCTTGTCCTGCCCCGGCCCGAACAGGTCGGGCCGCAGCCGGGTGCCGCGGCCCACCATCTGCCAGAACTTGGTGCGCGAGCGCACGGGCTTGAAGAACACCAGGTTCACGATCTCCGGCACGTCGATGCCGGTGTCCAGCATGTCCACGCTGATGGCGATGTGCGGCGCCTTGGCGGGGGCGGAGAAGTCGTCAATCAGGCTCTGCGCGTAATCCACCTGCACGTCTATCACGCGGGCGAAGTGGCCGCGCAGCTTCGGGTAGTTGGCATCGAAGCGCTGCTGGATGAATTCCGCGTGGTCGTGGTTCCTGGCGAAGATGATGGTCTTGCCCAACCGGTCCCCGCCCTCGACCTTCTGGCCATGCGTCATCAGGTGCATCAGCACCTTGTCCACCGTGTCGGCGTTGAACAGCCAGCGGTTCAGCGCCTCGGCCTCCACCCGGTCGGGCGGGCCGTCCTCGCCCCATTCCGTCTCCTCCCACTGCTCGCGCTCCCCGGGCGGGAGCTGGTCGTAGCGGATGCCCTCGCGCTGGAAGCGCAGCGGGACGGAGACGGCGCGCATGGGCACCAGGAAGCCGTCCTTCACCGCCTCCTCCAGCCCGTAGGCGTCGGTGGGCATGCCGTTTTCCAGCCCGAAGACGCGGTAGGTGTTGGCGTCCACCTCGTCCTTGGGCGTGGCGGTCAGCCCCACCAGCAGCGCGTCGAACCAGCGGAAGATGGCGCCGTAGCGGCGGTAGATGGAGCGGTGCGCCTCATCCACCACCACCAGGTCGAAGAAGCCCGGCCCGAAGCGCCGCCCGCCCTCGCCCGCATCCTCGATCAGGTTCAGCATGGTGGGGTAGGTGGCGACATAGACGCGCCCCTGCGCCGCCTTGTCCTCCAGCAGGTTGACCGGCGCGGAGTCCGGCAGGTGCGCCTTGAAGGCGTTGACCGCCTGCTTCACCAGCGCCGTGCGGTCGGCCAGGAACAGGACGCGCTTGGCCCAGTTGCAGCGCATCAGCAGGTCCGCCAGCGCGATCACCGTGCGGGTCTTGCCCGCGCCGGTGGCCATCACCAGCAGGGCGCGGCGCCGCCCCTCGCCCTCGAAGGCCTCGGCGACGCGGCGGATGGCGCGGGTCTGGTAGGCGCGTTCCACGATGGTGCCGCTGATCGGCGCATCGGCCAGGCGGCGGCGGGAGGTGCGGCGCTGGATCATCAACGCCAGCTCGTCCCGCCGGAAGAAGCCCTGCACGGGGCGCGGCGGGGCGTGGGTGTCGTCCCACAGCCAATGCTCGTAACCGTTGGAGCAGACGATCACCGGGCGCTGGCCGAACATGCACTCCAGGCAATCGGCGTAAAGCCTGGCCTGCTGCTGGCCCTTGGCCGGGGAATGGCGGGTGCGCTTGGCCTCGATCACCGCCAGCGGCCGCCCATCCTCCCCCCACAGCACGTAGTCGCAGAAGCCCTGGCCGCAGCCGCCGGGCATGCCGGTGACGGGGACTTCCCGCACGCCCGGCGCGTCGGGGTCCCACCCGGCCTCGCGCAGCAGCACGTCCAGGAACAGGTCGCGCGTCGTCGCCTCGTCGTAGTCATGCGTGTCGGGGCGCGCGCTGCTGGCGGCGACGGCCTGGGCCACCTGGGCGCGCAGCCGCGCCACCTCCTCGTCCAGGCTGGCCTTCTCCGCCATGGCGTCGCGCAGGGCGGCGTCCTTGGCCGCGAGCTCGGCGGCCAGGGCGCGGAGCTGCTCGATGCTCTTGCGCGCCACGGCAGCGGCGGGGGGCGGCAGCAGCGCGGGGTCGAAGCGCAGCCCATCGGGCGGGGGCTGCCCTTGTGCATAGGTGCGGGCCAGCCAGAAGCAGAGATGAAACAGCTCGCCCAGGGCGGCGCGGGCATCGGCCTCGGGGAAGGACTTGGGGCTGTGGACGGCGCGGTTGCCGGTGGATTTCAGCCACAGCGCCTTGGCCTGGATGGTGGGCCCGGCGACGGCGCGGAAGGATGGTTCGTCCACCATCGCCGCCAGCCCCTCGCCCCAGGGGCGGGACAGGCGGGCATCGGCCTGGAACACCCAGGCCATGAGGAGTTCCAGGCAGCGGCGGGCGTGGAAGGCGCTGGCGCGGGCATCGGCACGGGCCAGCGCCTCGGCCCGCGCGGCGGCGGCGTGCAGCTCGGGCCATCCGGGCAGGAGGAAGCCGAACTGCGCGGCCATGCGCTACAGCTCCCCGCGGAAGGCGCGGTGCTGGAGGGCGGCGAAGAGGGAGTCGAGGTGGTCCATGGCCCGGCGCATCACATCACGCATTTTCTGCACCTCCTTCATCCGCATTGCGAACGCTTTCTGCTGCTCGACGGGCGGCAACGGCACGGGCAGCGTCCGCAGGTCCTTCCAGTAGATCGCATAAACGCTGGTCGTGCCGGATTTCCTGTTCTCAAGCCCTTGCTTCAGGGCGGGGGTTCGCATCGCCGCCAGCACGTATTCCGCTTCCACGCCGTCGCGGAAGCGGATGCGCATCAGGTTGTTGTTGAACAGCGCGGTCTTGTCGCTGCGGAAGATCGCGCTCTTGCCTACGAGCTCTCGTGAGTTGCGCGTGTTGAACAGGAAATCCCCATCCGCAAGGGAGAAATCCGCCACCTCGCTTGCCGTGGCGAAGGTCCGGGTGGAGCGGGTCAGGTCGAGTCCGCCCTCGCGCGTGATGGCGTCCATCTTGATGTAGCTGTGCGGATGTTCCGCGCCCACCTCCGTGGCGGCGCGCACCAGGCCGATACGGCTGTCGCTGACGATTGTGTCGAATGGCACGGATGAATAGTTGGTGGCGCCCGGCTCCAACGTGCCGAACATCGCGGTGAAGATGGCGCGCGCCATCTCGTCGAGCGTCGCCAGCGCCTCGCGGCGCTTCGCGCGCAGGGCGTCCGCTTCGTCGAGGATGTCGGCAATGCGCTTCTGCTCGGCCTCGTCGGGAAGCACCACTTCCAGCTCACGCAGGACATCGAGCGTGATGCCCTTCACGGTGGCGCCCGTGGCGCGCCTCTCGATGTCTGGCCCCCGGTCCAGCAGCAGATGCAGCAGGAAGCGGGCCTCGATGCCCGGCTTGGGCAACAGCGCCTTGAGGTCCTGGTTGATGGCCACGGGGATGGTGTTGATCGCCGCCTTGCCGACCGCCATGCGTGTCGGCACGATGATGGCGCCCGCCGGGATCAGGTTGGCGGCGGAGTTGCGCAGCCCGGCCTCGGTGATCGTCTCCTTGGTCGTGCTGATGCTCGCCGTCTTGAAGTCCTTGACCGACGCCCACGGGATGCTGCCGCCCCAATAGGCGGGGTTCTCACGGCTCGGCGTGCCGCCGCCCTTGATCGTCACCAACTCCCCAAGCTGAACGGTGCTCACCCCAGCATCCCCTCCAGCTTGCGCATCCCCGCCGCGATCTCCCCCTCCAGCCGCCGCAGGTCAGCGAGGATATCGCCCGGCGCGCGATGCGCCGCCGTTGCCCGCACCACCTTCTTGTAGCGGTTCAAGGACAGGTCCCAGCCCGCCGCCGCGATCTCCGCCTTCGGCACGCAGAAGCTCTGCGCGGTGCGCGGCCGCGCGCGCTCGCCGCCCGCGCGGTCATTCCAGCGCGCCAGCACGTCGGGCAGGTTGTTGCGCGCGTGCTCCTCCGCCGTCAGCGGCACCGCCGGCACGGGGCCGAGCTTCGCCTCCGGCAGCAGGGGCTGGCGCTTGTCGTCCAGGCTCCAGCCATCCGCCGCCATGTCGTGGAACCACACATCGCCGGTGCCGCCGCTGTCCGTGCGGGTGAACAGCAGGATGGCGCAGGAGACGCCGGCATAGGGGCGGAACACCCCCGCCGGCAGGCTCACCACGCCGTCCAGCCGGTGCTCCTCCACCAGCAGGCGCCGGATTTCCCGGTGCGCCCTGGAGGCGCCGAACAGCACGCCGTCCGGCACCACCACCGCGGCGCGGCCGCCGGGCTTCAGCAGCCGCAGGAACAGCGCGATGAACAGCAGCTCCGTCTTGCGGGTCTTCACCACCGCCGCCAGGTCCTTCGCCACCGCGCCGGCGTCCAGGCTGCCGGCGAAGGGCGGGTTGGCCAGCACCAGGGAGTAGCGCCCGACATCCCGCGCGTGGTCCTCCGCCAGGCTGTCGCGGTAGTCCACGGACGGGTCCTCGATGCCGTGGGTCATCATGTTCATGGTGCCGATGCGCAGCATGGTGCGGTCGAAGTCGTAGCCGTGGAACATGTCGTGGTGGATGTGCCGGCGCGTGGCGGCGTCCAGCAGTGCCTCCGGGTGGTGGCGGAACAGGTGGGCGGCGGCGGCGGTGAGGAAGCCGCAGGTGCCGCTGGCGGGGTCCACGATCACGTCGCGCGGGGTGGGGCGCGTCATCTCCACCATCAGGGCGATGATGTGGCGCGGGGTGCGGAACTGCCCGTTCTGCCCGGCCGAGGCGATGCGGCCCAGCATGTGCTCGTAGATGTCGCCCATCAGGTCGGCGTCATCCAGCGGCAGGGCCTCCATCATCTCCACCACGCGGGCCAGCAGGGCGGGGGTGGGGATGGTGAGGCGCGCATCCTTCATGTGCCGCGCGAAGGCGGTGTCCGTGCCACCGAGGCCGCGCAGGAAGGGGAAGACGCGGTCGGCCACCACGGCGAACATCGCCTTCGCCTCGAAGTGGCGGAAGCGCGACCAGCGGAGGTCCTCAAAGGCGCGGCCCTGCCCGTCCGTGCCGTCGGGGAAGATGCGGCGGGCCATGGGGCGGCCGGTGCGGCTGGCCTTGCGCTCCTCCAGCGTGTGGAGCTGGTCCAGGCGGCGGATGAAGAGGAGGGAGGTGACCTGCTCCATCACCTCCAGCGGGTTGGCGATGCCGCCGCTCCAGAAGGCATCCCACAGGCGGTCCACCTGGGCGCGCAGCTCGCCGGTCAGCATGGGCGGGGAGAGGGGATTCGCATGCGGGGGATGGTAGGGGCGGCGGGGGGAAATGCCAGGGTGGCGGCGGGGGCGTGCGACCGGGGGTGACGGGGGCTTGGTGTGGGATGCGGCGGCGCCGGCGTGCGGAGGTTGGGCGGTTGGCGGCCATGGCCCGATAGCGGCCAGTCTGCTATTGGTTGGGCCGCAGAGTAAAGCAGGCGTCGCCTCGCTGGTCGCGCTTAACGCGCTCTCAACAGGCAGTTTTTTGGGGGGGGGGGAATGCTGCCTCCGGTGTCCAGAGTAAGTCAGGCTGCAACAGCGTGCCTAGTGAGCGAGATCCCGAAACCGGTGCCCTGGATTCCAGAGGAGAGGTAGCGCGAGAGTAGGTCTTGTCGGGCCAGCGCAACAGCCTCACGATGATAGACTGAGACACTAAACCAGTGAGAACATGACAGCCCTTGCAAGCGCCATTCTCGCAGCGCAGCCGAGAGAGAAGGCTGGCGCCAGGACCGGCGCGCGGTTCGCTTTCCAAGTCCACGCATCTCTCGCCAAGCTCCTAGAACTGCACGAGGAAGGTGCTGACTACCGCGCCCTATTCGACCACTTCGACGACCTGACGATCCTGGTGGGATCCTCCGAGCCCACCGACCTTAGGTTCTACCAAATCAAGGGCCGGGAGCCTGGGCCGTGGAAGACGGCGCATTTCTGCAGCGCTTCGGGCGATGCGCCGCGCACCACGATCGGCAAGATGTACCACCACACCATCTCGTTCAGCGAACAGGTCGACGCCACTATCTTCCTCACCAACGCGCCGTTCGAGTTCGCGCTGGCCGCCGGCGGGAACTCCACGCCGGATCATATGGTGCTGGTCTTCCCTGATCTCGCGCCCACCGCGCACGCGGCGTTCGCCAAGGCGCTAGAGCCCGACTTCGCCTCGCCGCGCACGCCACACGAGGGCGACATCATCCGCTTCGAGCGGACGCGCGTGCCGCTGGTCGGCTACGACACCTTCGTGAAGGGCCGGCTGGTAGAGATGTTCGATGATCTGCCCGGCTCCGCTATCGCCCCACTGTACCGCACGCTGGTAGCGGAGATTACGGCGAAGTCAAACGACACCACGGTGTGCGCCACGATCGAGGATCTCTACACCCGCAAGGGCCTATGCCGCGGCGACGTGGAGCACGTACTGTCCGAGGCCCAGACGCACCGGAACATCCTTGGTCATTGGGAGAGCGTAGATGCCGAGATGAAAGCGGCGGGCCGATCGCTGCCGGTGCGGCTCAAGGCCCGGATCGCCGTGACGAACTACCTCCGCGACCGATCCAAGCGCATGCCGGAAACGTTCGCACTACACGGCGCGCTCAAGGGGGCTGCGGCGTCCGCCGCCTGCACCATGTCGGGGGCCAAGACCCTCTGTGACGCGGCGGCCCATCTCGAGGGCTTAGTGGATCCCAACCTGAAGGCGGCTTATGATGATGCCACATGGGAGGCGGCGCTTCTCGTCGAAGCGTTCGATACGGTGAATGGTCAATGATCGCGACTACGGCCTACGTCGGTTGTTGCTGAGCCTCGGGGGACGACGTCGTGCGCACGATGAAGTTTCGAAGGCTCTATCTGCTCTGACGCGAGAGACGCCGCGCGTTCACGATGGAGTTTGGCCCGGGCGCGACGGTGATCCAAGCACCGAACGGGTTCGGCAAGTCCGCGCTCCTGAAGAGCCTGTATGATGCCTTCGGTGCCGAGCCGCATCGCGTCGACGATAGGTGGAAGTCCGAGCGTGTCGTCACCGCGGTCGAGTTCACCATTGATGGGGTGGTCCGGACGATCGTGAAGTCCGGCGGCATGTACGCGATCTTCGACGAGGCCGGGGTTTGGCAGTTCCAGACAAGCTCGGTGACCTCTGGGCTGGGCCCGTACCTTGCGGAGCTGCTGGACTTCCGCCTACTCATGATGGATCAGCGGCAGAATGTGCTGGTGCCGCCCCCGGCCTACGCGTTCGCGCCGTATTACGTGGACCAGGACAAGAGCTGGACTGAGGCCTGGGTACCGTTCACCGGCATGTACCTCCCGGACAGCGCCAGGACCCTTGCAGACTACCATTCCGGATTGAAGCCCAACGAGTACTATGTCGCGCGCTCCGAGCGCGATCGGATGTTGCGCGAGCTGAGCGAGGTGGAGCTGCGCCGCCGCGGGCTAGTCAACGCCGTCGACCACTTGAAGGAGACGGCGCCGGATCTCGCGCTGCATCTCACCCTTGCGGACTTCGAGGACGAGACAGCGCGCCTCGTTGAGGAAAGCCAGCGGCTCCACGAGCGGGAAGTCGAACACCGGGAGAAGCTGGCCGAGCTGGCTGAGGTGCGCGCGCTGTGGTCGGCGCAGCTCGCCGTAGCCCGCGCCGCGCTGAGCGAGCTCGACGAGGTGTTCGCCAGCTCGACGCACCAGCCAGTCGACGTGGAGTGCCCGAGTTGCGGCGAGCACTATTCGAACGACATCGCGGCGCGCTTCAAGATCGCCGCCGACGGCGACAGCTTGACCACCGTGGCGCAGCAGGCGCAGGAAGAGATCAAGAAGACCAGCGCTGAGATCGAGAAGGTGCGGCTGAACGTGTCGGCGGTCGCCGAGGCGATCGTGCGGGTACAGGCGGTTCTCTCGACAAGACGGCGGGACATCAGCCTCGGCGACGTTGTGGCGGCGGAAGGCAGGAACGCCGCGACCCACGTGCTGCGCCAACGCATCGACGAAGCGGATACGGCGATCGGGCATCTCACTTCACTCATCAAGGAGCGCCGCGCCGAAATGCGGCGGCTGCTCGACAAGAAGCGTGCGCAGTCGATCATGGACTACTACTTCAACCAGCTTTACAGGGTCGCTCAGCGGCTCAACGTCGGCCTTGAGAATGGCGGATCGATCGCTTCGCCGCCTCGAGCGCGAGGAAGCGAAGGTCCGAGGGGACTGACGGTCTATTACTACGCATTCCTCCACACTGTCAGGGAGTACGGCTCGGCAACCTTCTGCCCGATCGTGGTCGACGAGCCCAATCAGCAGGGGCAGGATGGCGAGCATCTTCCGGCCATCATCCAGATGCTTGTCGCGGATCGTCCCAAAGACAGCCAAGTAATTCTCGCGGTGAACCAAGCCGTCGGCGTCTCCTCGGACGGGGCGGCCATTATCCCCGTCGGCCAGGCGAGGAACCAACTTTTGAGCGAGGAGGCCTATGACAAAGTGGCGGCCCACTTGGTGCCTCTCCTGACCAGGATGGTGCAGTAGGGGCGAGCGCTCGCCGCTCGTGAGCAAGCCTGCTCCCATCAAGGTCAATCGCGCGCCTGTCCTAGGTAGGGAACCAATACAACCCATTGAATCGTTTGTGCGTTTCGCCACTGATTGAGGTTCAGCGGTGGAGATTGGCCATGGCGCGGTTGTTCTGGTTGTCCGAGCAGGCGTGGACGGTGCTGGAGCG